>NZ_JBFTND010000094.1:0-35150 GCF_056397305.1 Cupriavidus sp. 05N40 | reverse complement strand
CCCTTGAACACCAGCACATCGTTGCCGCAGTTGGGACACTGCCCGCCGAACACGGCGTCGATGCCGCGCAGGTTGGGCGCATCGATGGCGTCGAAGGTGCTGAAGGCGGTCTTGCACGCGCCGCACACCAGTTGCGCGGGCCGCATGCCCTCCAGTTTTGCGCGGGCCTGCTCCGCGCGTTCTGCCTGGCTGCCCCGGCGTTTTGCTTCACCCATGATGCCCTTCCTTTCTACAGCCGATTTGCTGCGCTATCTCTGATTAAGTTGATGGCCGGTCCCGCCCATCCCGCCCACCGCGCTCAGAACGGCAGCGGGCCCACCGCGGAATGCGGCGCCGCCGGCGGGAACGCGATCAGCCCGGTCTGGCGCTGCAGCGCATAGCGCACGTAGACGCCGGCATACCACTGGCGGTAGTCACGCGCGTTGTCGATGCCGAGCAGGCCGCCGACATACAGCTGTTGCGCCGCCTGGTACTCGACCGAGCCCACCAGATTGTAGGCCAGGCCGGTCTTGGACTGGCCGGAATAGACAGCGTTGGTCGAGTTGGTCAGGCCCTTGCTGTTGGCCGTGGCCACCGCCGCGTTGGCCGCCGACTGGGCTGCCGCATCGGTCGGGAAGTAATTGGAATCGTCTTCGCGGAAGGCCTGCATGCCCAGCGCGCCGCGCACATTGTAGGCCAGCCGGCCGGTGCGCCCCGTCAGTGACAGCGGCACCGTCACGGCGAAGTAAGTCTGCGGGCTGAAATAGCCGCCCTGCCCGAAGGTGAAATAGCGCAGGTTGTCGGCATAGCCCATCGACGTGAAGTTGACCCCGCTCATCAGGCGCTGGTCCGGGCTATCGATCACGCGCAGGTAGAAGCCGCCGCCGCCTTCCCAGCGCGTGTTGCGCTTGACGTCGTGGCCGGTCAGCAGGCCGTAGCCACCGTAGCCGTAGATGCCGAAGTAGCCATCGTCCCAGCCCAGGTCGGCGCGCGCGCTGCTGTTCATCACCCCGCCCCACTGCAAGCCTACGCGCTCGTCGCGCACGCCCGCGTAGGACAGCAGGCTGTCCGTCACCGGGCGGCGCGATGCGCCGAGCGACAGCGTGGTGCGCTGGCTCAGCGGCAGGTTCAGCCTGGCACCGGTGTTGACATCGGCGTAGCGAAATCCCAGCGGCGTGCTGCCGATATCGGCGGTGATGCGCTCGGACTCATACGCCACGCCGAGCGCCACGCCGAAGGCGTTCTGCGGCCCGGCCGAGGCGGATTGCAGCGGGGTGCCGGCCAGGTTGACGGGCGTGCCGTTCACCCCGTAGGCCAGCGGGCCGCCGCCGAAGCGCGAAGCATTGTTGAAGTCGCTGCCGACCGAGCCGCTGTCCAGCGCGACCGGCGTCACGCGCGCCACCAGCTTGCCGTTGCCGGCCGCGACCTTGGCTTCGGCCACGACCTGCATCTCGGTGAGCTGGCTCATGCCGGAATCGCCGTTGCGCCCCCGCAGCATGGGGCCGCCGGCGAGCGTGCTGGAGCGCTGCGATTCGATCTCGTTGAGCTCCTGCAGCGCAGTCTTCGGCCCGGTCGGATTGGCCTGCGAGTCGGCCTCGGCCAGCCACGGCGCGCGCGACTGCGCGCCGAATGGCTGGCGGGCAGGTGCGGGCGCACTGGCGGCCACTGGCGCAGGTGCGGACGCGTAGCCGCCGGCAGCCGCCGCGGCCTGCGGCACCGGATACTGGCCTTGATACTGGCCGGCACCCTGCGCCGCGGTTTGCGCCTGATATTGGGCAGGGTATTGGGCCGCATACTGAGCCGGATACTGGGCCGCCTGCTGCGCGCCCTGTGCCGCCGGATAAGCCGGATAGGCACCGTAGCCCTGCGCCGCGCCGCTGGCGGCGGTCGTGCTGCCCCGCGCAGCCTTGCCGCGCGTACTGGCGCTGGCGGCAGGGGCGCGCGCCGGCGCGGGCGCCTGTTGCGCGGGATAGTAAGCCTGCGGTGGCTGGATGGCCGGCGCCATCGCCGGCGCGGCGGCACCCACCGGTGCCGGGATGTAGGGCTGGCCATAGGCCTGGCCGCCGGTATTCATCATCACCGGCGCCGCCATGACCGCCTGGGACTGAGGCTGGGCCGCGGCCACCGGACCCGGCACGGCGAGATACGGCGCCTGCGAGCCGGGCAGCGGCAATTGCGAGCTGGAGCGCTGGCCCGGCAGCCCGACGAAGGGATTGGACGGCACGCGGTCGAAGCCCGCGCCGCCCGGGCGCCCCGCCGGCGGCGCGCCCGCCGCGGTCTCGGCCGCCACCGCGGCGCGGAAGTATTCCGCCGCGCGCGCGGTCTTGCCCTCGGCGCGGTAGAGCCGCCCGGCGGCAGTCAGCACCTTGGGCGACCTGGGCGCCTGGGCCAGGGCCATCTGCAGCGTGCCCTCGGCCCAGCTGTACTCCTTGGCCGCGGTGGCGGTGCCGATCGCGGCCAGCATCAGGTCGAGGTTGCGCGGGTCCTTTTCCAGCACGCTCTCGTACAGCGAGAGTGCCTTCTTGTTCTCGCCGGCCTGCGCGTACATGCGCGCCAGGCTGGCACGCACGGCGCTGTTGCCGGGGCGCTCGGACAGCGCCGGGGCCAGCATGTCGTACGCCGCCACCAGGTCGCCGCTCTCGGTGAGYGCGTCTGCCTGGCGCACGATATAAGCCACGCGCAGGTCGTCGTAGTCGCGCCGCTGCGACGCGCTCAGGTTGGCCGCGGCAAGCTGGCGCAGCACGCCGGCCAGCTCCACGTCCTGCCTGGTCTTGAGCAGGATGGCGGCGTACTGCAGCTGCATGCCGATATCCGGGCGCGGAGTGCGGCTCATCACGTTGCGCATCAGCGACAGCGCGCGCGCCTCGTCGCCGGCATCGGCGTAGGCCAGGGCCAGTGCGCCGAGCTGGTCGGCATCCTGCTGGGCGTAGCGCTCGGCCTCCTGCAGCACGGCCAGCGCCGCGGGCTGCTGGCCGGCCGCGGCCAGGCCGCTGGCGCGCTCGGCCTCGGCGTGCACCCACAGGCGGCGCTGCAGGGTGCCCATGTCGCGCGTGCGGTTCTGCGGCGGGATGCGCTCGAGCGCATCGAGCCCGCTCTGCCATTCGCCGGTCTCGGCCGACAGCAACGCGCTGGCGTAGAGCGCGTCGGGCATGTTCGGGTTGGACAGCAGCAGGCCGTCCATGATGCTGCGGGCCTGTTCCTTGAGCCCCATCGCGGCATAGGTGCGCGCCACGTCGAGCCGCACCCACGGATTGGTGGGGTCGGCCGCCATCGCGTCTTCGAGCGCGCGGCGCGCGCCCGCGGTATCGCCGCGCTGCAGGGCAGCGCGGGCCTGGCCGCGCGCCTCGTCGGCGCGCAGCTTGCCGAGCGAACCCACTTTTTCCTGCTGGGCCGGCGTGAGGTTCTGCACGATGGCGAGCGCCTCCGCGCTCTTGTTCTGCGCGGACAGCACGCCGACCAGCCCGCGCGTGGCGTCGGGATTGTCGGGCTGCTGCTTGAGCACGCGCCGGTAGGCGGCTTCGGCCTGCGCGTACTGGCCTTCCTCGGCCATCAGGTCGGCCAGGGCCACCTGCGCGGACGGCTCGCGCGCATCGAGCTTGATGGCGCGCTCGAGCAGGCGGCGCGCCTCGGCGCGGTTGCCGCCGTTGCGCGCAGCGGTAGCCTGCTCGGACAGCAGCCAGTAGGTGGCGCTGTTCTGCGCGCTGCGGTAGCGCCCGCCCGCGCCGCGCCTGGCGGCCTGGTCGAAGTAATCCACCGCCTCGGCGAACTTCTCCTGCTTGAGGCGCAGCACGCCCATGCCGCCGAGCGCATCGGCGTCTTCGGGGCGCTGYGCCAGCGCGGTCTGGAAGCGTTCGCCGGCACGCTCCAGATCGCCGGCATCCATGGCGTCGAAGCCCTGCTGCACGATCTGGCGTACCGGGCTCGCGCCGGCGCCAGCCACGCGCGTGGCCTCCTGCTGCTGTTGCTGCGGTGCCTTGACCGCATCGAGCTTGGCGCGGATGGTGGCGTCGTCARGATGGCCGGCCAGCCAGGCCTGGTACAGCGATACATCGGCGGGCCGGCCGCCCAGCCAGGTCAGCGCGCGCCGCCAGCTTTCGGCGGCGGGGCCGGCCACGTCAGTGCCTTTCGAGAGCGCTTCGAGCTGCCGGATGCCGTCGCGGCGGGTCGCTTCGCGGTAGGTCAGGTGCTGCGCCAGCGCGAGCTGGGCGCGGTTGTCGGACGGGTTGGCGCGCGCCAGTTGTTCGAGGCCCTTGCGCGCCTCCTCCCAACCCTGCGCGGTGCCGCCCAGCGTCTGGTAGTACTCCAGGGCCTTCTTGAGGCGCTCCAGGTATGTGCGCGCGCTGTCGGCGCGGCCGGCTTCGGCCTCGGCCACGCCCATGCCATAGAGCGCTTCAGGCTGGTTCGGGTTGAGCCGCAGGATCTTCTGCCAGGCTTCGGCGGCGCGATCGCTGCGCCCGCGTTCCTGCCAGTACCTGCCCTGGTCCACCAGCAGCTTGACCGGATCCTCCTGCGCGGCCGCGGCGGCGGCGAACGCGGCCAGCAAGCTCAGCACGAGCGTCTTCGCGCGCAGGTTCTTCGCGCCTTGCCCCAGCGTAGAAAGGGTCGCGCGTCCGTTCACGGCCGGGCGCTTGCGGTTCTGCATGTCTTCTCCCACTCCAGCTCCAGTTGGCCCGAGGGCGCGAACCGGTAGCGGCCTTCGGCAAAGCCGAGGCCGAATAGTCCTAGTACGGTGTCGTAATACGTCGCGGCGGGTTTCCCCGCGTCGAGCATGGTTTCCGCGCGCGTGCGCTGCGCCGCCGCGGCCGGCGATCCGGCCGCCTGCAGGAAGGGCACCAGCGCGGCGGAAAAACCCAGGGGGCCATCGCCCTCGAGCGCGCCGCTGTCGGCGTGCATGCGCTCGGGCGGCGCGGCGCGGCCCACCATGCGCTGCGCCTGCGGCGCCAGCGCCTTCATCAGCACGCGGCCGGCGGCATCGCCACGCGGCGTCATGCCTGCCCACAGGTAGACACGGATGGCGTCATAGCTGCTCACATCCCCCTTGAGCGGATCGGTGAGCAAGCCGTAGCCGGACGGGTCCGCGCGGTACGCCGACCAGTCCGGCACGATGCCCTGCCTGGCCACCCCTTCGACCAGCTTGCCGGTCTGCGCCGCCAGCGTGCCCCACGGGCCGGACGGGTCGGCGCCCGCCAGCCGGCGCAGCAGCGGCACCGGCAGGTAGCTGGCGTTCAGGCGCCACTGGCGCGGCCCGTCGTCCTTGCCTTCGGCGAAGCCCTGCGGGCCCGGCAGCAGCATGGCGCCGAAGCCGGGCAGCGACACCACTTCCTGCTTTGCCACGAGCTTGAGCAGCGCGCGCGCCTGCTCGGCGTAGCGCGGCTGGCGCCACAGGCGCGCGGCCTCCAGCAGCGCGAAGGCGAACCACAGGTCCGCATCCGCCGCGGGATTGGCGTCGATCACGCCCCACGAGCCGTCGGCGCGGCGGCCCCACTGCCACGCGGGCAGCTTGTCCTGCAGGTTGCCCGCGCCGAGGTTGGCGATGCTCCATTGCCAGAGGCGGTCGAAGGTGGCGCGGTCGTTGGCGACCAGCGCGAACACCATCCCGTAGGACTGGCCTTCGGAAGTGCTGTGCTGCTCGCGCGTGGACGGGTCGAGCACGCGGCCATCGCCTTGCACGAAGCGCGCCAGGAATTGCTGGTACAGCGGCCAAGGACAAGCGGCGGGCACGGCGGCGGCGGCCAGCACGGGCCAGCCGCCCAGCGCCGCCAGCGCGCCGCAGGCACCGAGTCCCGGCAGGGCCGCCAGCCAGCGCCGGCGCGGGCGATTCACCTTCACGCCTGGTCTCCCCGCTTGCGCCGGCTGGCACGCGCGCGCAGCGACAGGAACAGCAGGGCCGCCAGCAGCAGCGCGGCGCCGCCGATCATCAGCACCATGGCCAGCGGCCGCTGCGACAGCCACCACTGCACATAGGTCCACGGCGGCAGCTTGCCCACGTAGTAGTTCTGCTGGGCGGCCAGGCTATCGACTTCCTTGCCGCGTACCAGCGCCAGGCTGCCCTGCACATGGGTGACCTGGTCCGGATCGAGCAGCACTTCGGTCAGGGCCTGCAGGCCCTGCGGCGCATTGCTGGCCAGCGCCACCACGCTGCGCCCGCTCGCCAGCGGCGACTCGAACGCGCTCAGCGCGCCGTCGGTGCTGGCGCTGCTGATGGACAGGCGCGTCTCGAGCGGGCGGTTGCGCGTGCCGTCGGCGCCGTTCCACCACCCCATCACCGTGGAGACGACGTCGGTCAGCGCAAAGCGCTTCTCGTTGCCCGCCAGCGAGACCGGCATGCGCTCGGCCCATTGGGTGAACAAGGGCTGGTTCTGCGTGGTGCCGATCACCAGCAGGTCGCGCGCGGCCTGCTTGTCCACCTGCGCCGCGGCGGCCACGGCCACCCCGGTGGCGGGGTAGCCGGTGGATTCGCCCATGCGGCCCATCAGCGTCAGGTAGGCCGTGTAGTCTTCGGCACCGGGCTTGTCCGGCAGGATCACCGCGGTTTCCGAGAGATCGGCCAGGCGCGTGAACGGGAAGCCGCTGTTGCCGAACACGGCGAGGTCCGGCAGCGCGATGAAGTGCGACAGGCCGGTGACGTCGATGGTCGAGTCAGGATCGATGGCGCCCTTGACGTTGTCCAGCATCACGTCCTTGCAGGCGCCCTGCTTGAGGTAGTCGTAGTAGAAGTGGAACTGCAGCTGCGACTGCGCCGGCAGCATGAACAGCGGCAGCTCGATGCGCTCGCTCACGGGCACCGAGCCGTCCGGCAGGACCTTGGCCAGCAACTGGCCGGCACGGCCGTCCTGGTTCTTGACCGCGCGCAGCGCATAGGCGCGCAGGAACTGCCGGTTGACGTTGATGTTGAGGGTGGATTTATCCACCACGGGGCGCGGCGTGTAGCGGTACTTGAGATCGATCGGGATGCCCTTGCTGCGCCAGCCGAACAGGTCCGGCGGCAGGCGGAAGTTCACCCGCACGAGATCCGGGTTGTAGCCCGAGACATTGAGGTCGCGTACTTCGGCCAGTTCGCCGAAGCGCACCGGACGGTCGCTGCGAATCCAGTTGGGCGCATCGTACGGCACGCGCGGCGCCACGTCGTCGAGCTTGTTGATGGTGGCGCTCTGGCCGGACAACGCGCGCGCGCCCAGCGTGAGCGCGCGCGCGGCGGTCTTGAGCTCGGCGCTGTCGCGGCCCATCACCAGCAGCAGCTTGGCATTGGCATCGCCGGGATTGGGCACCACGGCGATCGACGGGCCGTTGATGGCGGGCACGGGCACGCCGGCGGGCTTTTCCTCGCTGGTGACGAACACCACGGCGTTGCCGCTGGCCGGCACCTGGTTGAGCGTGGCGGCGAACGACGCGCCGCGATAGCCGGCCAGCGCGCCGAACCACGACGACACCGTGCCCGCGGCCTCCAGCGTGGCGGCCGACGGTGCCCCCGCGAACACGAACGGCAGCTTGAGCCGGCCCACGTCGCGGCGGTCGAAGAACGGCAGCGGCAGCAGGGCCAGGTCGTTGGCCAGCGCCACCGGCGTCAGCGTGAGCTCGAGGACGCTGCTGTTGCCCACGGTGGCCCACAGGCTGGAGTGGAAGGGGTCTTCGCAGTCGGTGGTGTAGTGGCCGATCAGCTGCAGGTTGAGGCGGTTGAACTCGGTGATCAGGCGCGGCTCGATGGCCAGGTCGCGCTCCAGGCTGGTGCCCGCGGTTTCCTTGGGCACCGGGACGGTCGCGGCCACTTCGCCGTTGACCATCACGTTGATGTGCGACAGCGCCGGGATCAGCGCCGGCGAATACGTGTAGCGCAGCTTGAGCCGCGCCGCGGTGACCACCTCGTCGGCGCGGATCGAGAAAGGCACGCCGTTGATCGCGTCCACGCCGCGCAGCTGGAAGGGCGCATCGGCGCCGAGCTGCTTGAGCGTGATCTGCACCGTGCGGCTGCCGCTGCGCGGTGCGGCGGCGGCCGGCGCTGCGGCGCCGGGCGCCTGCGCCGCAACCGAGCTGCGGCTGGTGTCCGGCATGGCGGCGCGCTGCGCGCCGGCCGGGTGCGTCGCCAGCATGGCGAAGGCAAACAGGGCGCCCATGCGAGTCAGCGCGGGCAAGCGTACGGGCAGGCGTGGTGTCTTGTTCAAACGCATTCTCTTCTTGTGCCGGTGGTCCGTTGCGTGTTCTGGCCGGCGCCCGCGACAGACGGCGGGCGTGGCGCGTGGCGGCTCAGGCCGTGTCAATGGGTGGAAGCGCCGGGCTCGGGCCGGCGCAGGAGCCGGCGCATCTCGCGGCCCAGGTGGAACATCACGTTGTGGAAGCCGAGCAGGCCGATGCGCAGGATCTGGCCGGCAGCCAGGCCCGGCGCGTCCGGGCGCTTGCGGCCCCAGGAATCGATCCACGCGTCGGCGCGCGCGAAGGTGCACTGCACGAAGGCCATCTCCTCGCGCGGGCTCATCTCGCTGAGCACCAGGCCGGTGTGCGATTCACCCTGGAACACCACCTTGGCCGGGAACATGTGCTCGTCGTCCTGCAGGTACAGCGAGATCTGCACCGGCTCGCCCACGGTGGCCTTCATGCCCGGCGGCAGGCGCATGCCGATGCCGCCTTCGGCGAAATCGATGGTTTCGCACACCACGGCGCGCCCGTCGGCGAAATGCAGCGTGGCCGGCAGCTTCATCGCCACGCGATGCGCCACGCGGATCTGCCGCGTCTCGCTGGCCACCGCGATGGAGGCGCCGAGGATGATGAGGTTGTAGAACGTCCAGATCAGGTTGAGCACCACCGTGGTGGCCTCGAACTGGTTCCACAGGAACAGTCGCAGGAAACCCACCACCACGCCGAGCAGGTTGAACAGCAGCAGCACCAGGTAGGGTCGCGAGATCACCCAGTCGAAGTAGGCTTCCTCGATCACGCCGCCCTTGGGCGTGACGTTGAACTTGCCGGCGGCGGGATTGACGAAGGCCACCAGCACGGGGCGCATGATGTACCACGCCAGCACCGATTCGTAGACCTCGTTCCAGAACGAATGCCGGAACTTGCCCTGGACGCGCGAGTTGGTCATGTTCGCGTGCAGCAGGTGGGGCAGCGCGAAGATGGCGATGGTCAGCGCGGAGGCCTGGATCACGTGCGCGCCGAACAGCAGGTAGGCCAGCGGCGCGGTCAGGAACACCAGCCGTGGCAGCCCGTAGAAGAAGTGCAGCATGGCGTTGAGGTAGCACAGCCGCTGCGGGATCGACAGGCCCGGGCCGAACAGCGGGTTGTCCACCCGGCAGATCTGCGCCATGCCGCGCGCCCAGCGGATGCGCTGGCCGACGTGGCCGGACAGGCTCTCCGTGGCCAGCCCCGCCGCCTGCGGGATGGCCAGGTAGGCGGTGCCGTAGCCCTTGCGGTGCAGCTTGAGCGCGGTGTGCGCGTCCTCGGTCACGGTCTCCACCGCGATGCCGCCGACTTCCAGCAGCGGCGCGCGGCGGATGATGGCGCACGAGCCGCAGAAGAAGGTGGCATCCCACAGGTCGTTGCCGTCCTGCACCAGGCCGTAGAACAGCTCGCCCTCGTTGGGCACTTCCTGGAAGGTGCGCAGGTTCTTCTCGAACGGGTCGGGCGAGAAGAAATAGTGCGGCGTCTGCAGCATGGCCAGCTTGCGGTCCTTGAGGAACCAGCCCATGCAGATCTGCAGGAAGGAGCGGGTGGGAATGTGGTCGCAGTCGAAGATCGCCACGTACTCGCCGTGGGTGTTCTTGAGCGCCTCGTTGATATTGCCGGCCTTGGCGTGGCGGTTGTGGTTGCGGGTCACGTGGGTGACGCCGACCTTGTCGCAGAAGGCGCGGAATTCCTCGCGCCGGCCGTCGTCCAGCACATAGACGTTGATTTTGTCGCGCGGCCAGTCCAGCGACATGGCGGCGAACACGGTCGGCTTGACCACCGACAGTGGCTCGTTATACGTGGGGATGAAGATATCGACGGTGGGCCAGCTCGCGCTGTCCGCGGGCATCGGCACCGGGCGGCGCTGCAGCGGCCAGGCGGTCTGGAAGTAGCCCAGCATCAGCACGATGAAGGCATACAGCTCGGCCGCCACCAGGCCGATGCCGAAGACGGCGTCGACCCAGCCGCCCAGGCCCACGGTCTCGGTCAGGCGCCAGTACATATAGCGGCTGGACGCCGCGATCGACAACACCACCATCATCAGCGTGGCGAGGTGGCCCTTGACGCGGTTGAGCCACACGGCGAGCGCGAAGCACACCGCGGCAAAGCCGACCTGCTGCCAGAAATCGAGCGGTACCGTGATCACCAGCGCGAACATGAACAACGCGAGCACGAGCGCCAGCGCACGCACCGGGGCGCTGTTCCACAGCGGCATCTCCACGAAGGCGTTGCCGAAGCGCTGCAGCGCGGCCGACAGCGCGTTGGGATTGCCGTCGGGCTTGGTCGGGGCCTTGCCGGGGCCGCCTGCGGCGGCGGTCCGGGCTGGTCGGGCTGGCTTCACGCGGCTTCTCCGTATGCGGCCAGGGCCTGGCGCAGCCACGCCGCGCAGCGCTGCAGGTCGTGCGTGGCCTGGCTGTGGGGGTTGTATTCGAGCACGCTGCGGTCATAGGCGAGTGCCTCGGCCACCGCCTGGTCCTGGTGGATCACGCCCAGCACGCGCTCGCCCAGCTGGGCGCGCAGCACCTGCACCACGTCCTTGCCGAGCTGGCGGCTGACGTCGACCTGGTTGATCACCAGCACATGGCCCAGGTAGTCGGGCCGGCCTTCGCAATAGGTGCGGATCAGGTCTTCCATCAGCGGCATGGTGGCGTAGGAGGCGGCGTCCGGCAGCGACACCATCACGCATAGCTGCGCGCACGACAAGGCCTGCCGCATGTAGGGCGACGGCCCCGGCGGCGTATCGATCACCACCACGTCGTCGCGGCCCAGGCCGAGCGCGCCGAGCTGCGTGCGCAGCCAGCCCGGGTGGGTGGCGAGATGGGCCTCGAACGCCGAGCGGTCCGCTTCGTTGAGCGAGCCGAACGGCACTACCAGGGCGCGCGAGCGCCCGCGGTACATGCTCTGCTGCCAGGCTTCGCCGGCCAGCGTGGCGCGCGCGTGCCCGGCGACATCGTGCGGCGGCATGCCGAAATGCAGGCGCAGGGCATTCTGCGGATCGAGGTCGACGGCAAGTACGTTCTCGCCGGCCATGGCCAGCGCTTCGGCAAGGTTGGCCGACAGCGTGGTCTTGCCCACGCCGCCTTTGGCCGAGACAACAGCAATGATTTTCACGAGCGCTTCAGCCGGTCAAGGAATGAGCGGCGCGCGGGTGCGCGCTCGCTGGCGGGGGCCGGCTCCTGGCGGCCCTCGAGCCGCGCGAATACCCGGGACAGTTCCGTGTCCGCGGCAGGCGCGGGCTGGGCTGGCTGCGCCGCCTGGGCGGGCTGTGGCGGCCGGACCGGCTGGGCAGCGGGTGCCCAGAACGGAGCCGGTGACGCCTGTCCGGCATGTGCGGCATGTGCTACATGCGACGCTTGTGCCGCCTCGACGGGCTGCGCGGGTGCGGGCGTTGCCGCCACCGGCGGCGCGTCGGCCGACCACAGCGGCGCCATGCCTTGCGGCGTGCGGAAGCGCGGCTCCATCGCCGCGCCGGGCACCACCGGCGCAGCGGCTTCGGCAGGCGCCGGCGTCACGGGTGCCGCCGGCGCATAGGACTGCGGGCCGGGCGGACTGGCGGGGACCTGGGCGCGTGCCGGTTCGGCGGCGGGCGCGGCCGGCAGCGGGCTGCGCCATAACGGTGCAGCGGACGCGGGGGCGCCCTCCTGTGCCTGCGCGCCGGCCGGCTGGACCGGCGGCACCGCTGCGGCGCGGTCAACGCGCACGGCCGACAGCAGCGGCCAGCGCTCGCGGGCCTGCGTGGCGGCGTCTTCGCGCACGATCTCTTTATAGGTTTCCGTCTTGCCGCCAAAACGCTGGAACAGCTTGGACAAATCGTCTGACTGGCTCATGGTGATTGCTCACGGAAAGGGGTTGCTGGCGCTCGCGGACCGCTCCTGTCTTGCTGGCGCGCGCTGCGTCGCCTCAGCGGCCAAACCGGAATTCCACGCACCCGGTCGCATCCATCGGCGTGCTCTGGCTGACCTTCAGGGTCTCGGAAGACCCGAGCATGCGGAACCAGTGTTGATACGCACCCTCCAGGAACGCCGGCGACCAGCCATCGGCCGACTCGCCCAGCGCCGCCTTCAGCGGGGCGCAGTAATGCCGGATCAGCAGTGCGCCGCCGGCATCCTCGATGCTGGTCCAGCCCCAGTCCACGTCCAGCCAGATCTGGGCGATGGCCCGCTCGAGCTCCGCCAGCGTGGCGCAGGTGCCGGGATCGAAACGCTGGGCAAAACGCACGCCGACGCGCCACATCACCGCACGCAGGCTGGCGAGGTCCATGACCTCCCCCAGTTCTTCGGCGAGCGCCGACAATACGTCGCGCCACTGCGACGAACAGTGGCGCTCGCTGAGATATTGCAGAATTGCCTGATTCACCCCGGGTGTCCTGTTTGAAAATCGTATGCCGATATTTTTTATTGTGGGGCTTATTTTCTGTCGAACCCGGTGCGGTCGGCAAATGCTTTGCGCGCAACAATACCTCGCCGGCAGGCCATGTTTCATCCCCGCAACAATCTGACATTGTTGCCCTTGCGCGCTAAGGCGGGAGAGGCACTTCGGCCTGGCCGGCACCCGTGAAGCCACACGCGGTGCCCGTTTAGCGAGCCTGACAGTTTCCGCGCGGTGTGGGAAGCCTCCCCCTGCGGAAGCGGGGAAAGCGTGGCCGGGCGCACCCCGCAGCCGCCGGCCGGCCGCGCCGCAATATGGCAATGATTTTCCCGTGCCGCCACGCCGCTTGGCGCTGGTGTGGATTGCAATTGCCCGCATGCAGTGACGCTGCATATAAACCGGGCATGTAATTTTTTCCATCCGGCTGAATATGGCCGGTAAAAATAATTAAGGCCGGCCAGGCCGGCATCGCCTGCGCACCGGGCCGCGCCGCTCGCGCCGGGAGCCTATTCTAAAGGCCTGCGGCCGCCTTGCGGGTTGCCATGCCAGCGTCCCCGCCCATCCCTTGCAGCACCCCATCCACCGGCCAGGAGAATGCGATGACCGAGCGCAAGCAAGCCGCCACCCGGATCGAGAAGGACAGCCTTGGCGACGTGCCGGTGCCGGCCGGGCACCTGTGGGGCGCGCAGACCGAGCGTGCGCGCCAGAACTTCCGCATCGGCACCGAGAAGATGCCGCCGGGGCTGATCGAAGCCTTCGCCATCCTCAAGCTGTGCGCGGCGCGCGCCAACCGCGTGCTGGGCGTGCTCAAGCCCGAACTGGGCGACGCCATCGAGCAGGCCGCGCAGGAAATCATCGCCGGCAAGTGGCCGGAAGAATTCCCGCTCTCGGTCTGGCAGACCGGCTCGGGCACGCAGACCAATATGAACCTGAACGAGGTCATCGCCAACCGCGCGATTCAGCAGCTGGGGGGCGAGCCGGGCTCGAAGAAGCCCGTGCATCCCAATGACCACGTCAACGCCAGCCAGTCGTCCAACGACAGCTTCCCCACGGCGATGCACATCGCCGCCACGCGCGCGATCCGGCTGGAACTGCTCCCGGCGCTGGAGACCCTGCAGCAGACCTTCGGGCGCAAGGTGGCTGCCTTTGCCGACATCGTGAAGGTGGGCCGCACGCATTTGCAGGATGCCGTGCCGCTCACGCTCGGCCAGGAATTCTCCGGCTACGAAGCCCAGGTGGCCGATGCCCAGTCGCGCCTGCAGCAGGCCATGCTGCGTGCCATGCCGGTGCCCCAGGGCGGCACCGCGGTGGGCACGGGGCTGAACGCACCGCACGGCTTTGCCGCCGCCTTCGCGCGCGCGCTGGCCGACTACACCGGCCTGCCCTTCGAGCCCGCACCCAACCGCTATGCGCTGCAGGCCTCGCACGATGCGCTGGCCGATCTCTCGGGCGCGCTGAACACCACCGCTTCGTCC
Organism: Cupriavidus sp. 05N40; assembly: GCF_056397305.1. Lineage (NCBI taxonomy): Bacteria > Pseudomonadati > Pseudomonadota > Betaproteobacteria > Burkholderiales > Burkholderiaceae > Cupriavidus > Cupriavidus sp. 05N40. The sequence goes on along the minus strand of NZ_JBFTND010000094.1, from coordinate 21,171 downwards.
TTCCTCAAGATCGCGCGCGACTTCATGCTGCTGGGTTCCGGCCCGCGCGCCGGCTTTGCCGAGCTGGCGCTGCCGGCCAACGAACCCGGCTCCTCGATCATGCCGGGCAAGGTCAATCCCACCCAGGCCGAAGCGCTGGCCATGGTGTGCTGCCGGGTGATCGGCAACCACACCACCATCACCCTGGCCAACGCACTGGGCACGCTCGAACTGAATGCCTACAAGCCCGTGATCATCTACAGCCTGCTGCAATCGGTGACGCTGCTGGCCGGCGCGGCGGCAAGCTTTGCCGAGCACATGGTGGAAGGCGTGGAGGCGGACCGCGAACGGATTGCCGACCTGCTGGCTCGCTCGCTGATGCCGGTCACAGCGCTCAACCCGCATATCGGCTACGACCGCGCGGCCGAGATCGCCAGGCTGGCGGTCAGGAAGAACCTGTCGCTGCGCGAGGCAGCGCTGKCTTCCGGCCATGTCACCGCAGCCCAGTTCGACGAGTGGATCGACCTGAAGGGAATGACGAAGGAGATCTGAGGCCGGGCGCGGCACAGGCGCGGGACTAGCCCCGCTCCTGCCCCAGCTCGCACAGCGCGCAGCCCGCCACGGCCGCTCCGCAGACGAAAACCAGCGACACCAGGATCTCGAGGGCGTCGATAAAGCCGACGCTGCCCGGTGCCGCCGCCAGGATCAGGGACCAGCAGACCCAGGCGATCCAGCCCAGCGCCGCCACGGCGCTGCACACGGCCAGCGCCGTGCAGGCGCGGTGCACCGGGCGCCGCCATGCGAGCGGTGCCCGGCCGGGTTTGCGATGGGTCCGGGTTTCATGCTTGGGCGAGACGGTGTGCATCATGTCTCCCATCCGGATTGCTTGCTGCCAGGGCCGCGGGCGACGCCAGGGTCGCCAGGCTCATCTTCGACCGGGCCGCAAAGAAAAAACCCCGCGCGACGGGTGGCACGCGGGGCTGTCAGGGCACATTGGCTGTTACGCCACGGTACTGCCTGGGAGGAAGTATGGTGCGGCGAAAGCGTGCCCGCTATCGGTGAATGTCTGACAAACGAGCCGGCCAGCCGCCGGTCCCGGCAACCAGAGCGTACCCGTTTCTGCGGAGCAATCCTGCCCGGTGGCAGCGCCGGCGGCCGTGCCGCTTTCTGGTCGCCTTGCGGCGCTCGCCGGACGGTTTCGCGTCCGGATGCGGGGCGCTCTGCAGCGCTCCCGGCCCCGCGCTTGCGCCAAAGCGTACCCGTTTCTGCGTGGGTCTCAGCCGATGGCCCCGCCGCCGTCGACCAGCACCGTCGAGCCGGTAGCGTAACCCGTGCCGGCCAGGTAGATGATGGCGTTGGCCACGTCTTCCGGCCGGCCGACGCGTTGCGCCGGCAGGCGCTCGCCTGCGCTCTTGTACATCGCCTCGCGCGCGGCCGCATCGAGCTTGTCCCACAGCGGCGTGGCGATCAGCCCCGGCGACACGGTATTGACCCGCACCGGCGACAGCTCCACTGCCAGCCCGCGGCCCAGCGATTCCAGCGCGGCGTTGATGGCGCCCTGCAGTACCGAGGACTTGCTTGGCCGCACCGACAGGAAGCCGGACACCAGCGTCAGCGAGCCGCCCGGCCTCACGGGCACCAGCCGCGCCACGCGGTAGGCACCCCAGAACTTGCTGTTCATGGCGGCATAGGCGTCGCCCAGCGGCAACTGGCGCACCCCGCCGGTGGGCGTCTGCGCGGCCGAGATCACCACGTGGTCCCAGGCCTCGGCGCCACGCATGAACTGCTCGACGCTGGCATCGTCGGTGATGTCGATCACGGCACCCGATACCCTGCCGGCGCCGATCCCGCGCGCGGCCGCATCGACCTTTTCCTTCGAGCGCGACGCGATGGTCACACGCGCGCCGTGGGCGGCGAAGGCGCTGGCTGCGGCCAGGCCGATGCCGGAACTGCCGCCAACCACCAGCACCCTGGCGTCTTTGAATTCGGGAAACATGGCAATGGCTCCTTGAAAGCACGGTATTGGGGGAAACGAGCCGACTCGCGTACGGCCCAATGCATGCCAGGCAGTATGGCCACTGGCGGGCGTTCGATCATCCACCCTGCATTGGAAGCAATCTTGGCGGGAATTTGATAATAGGCGGCATGGCAACGAAGGCGAGCCTGCCGCCAGCAGGCCCGCGACAGCGCCGCTACAATGCTGCAGTGCACCCCGGCGCCGCCCGGGAGGCCTCTCACGCATCGCACCAACAGCCCAAGACCCGTTCCCATCCGTTCCCTCATGAAGCCCCTCCTGCTGGTTCTCAGCCACCTCAGCGCCAAACACCTCGACTGGATCGCCGAACAATACGAAGTGCGCTACGCACCCGACGACGCCACGCGCGCCGTGCAGATCCAGGAGGCGGGGGCGCGCGTGCGCGCCGTGCTGACCATCGGCTCGGTGGGGCTGACCACGGCGGAAATCGACGCCATGCCGGCGCTGGAGCTGGTGTGCGCGCTGGGCGCGGGCTACGAGAACATCGCCGTGGCGCACGCACGCGCGCGCGGCATCACCGTGGCCAACGGCGCCGGCACCAACGACAGTTGCGTGGCGGACCATGCGATGGCGCTGCTGCTGGCCACCGTGCGAGCGATCCCGGCGCTGGACCAGGCCACGCGCGCCGGCCGGTGGCGCACCGCGCTGCCGTTGCGACCCAATGTGTCGGGCAAGCGCCTTGGCATCCTCGGCCTGGGCACCATCGGCCGGCGCATCGCGCAGCGCGGCCTGGGCTTCGACCTGGAAGTGGGCTACCACAACCGTTCGCCGCGCGATGACGTGCCTTACCGCTATTTCGGTGATGTCGGCGCGCTGGCGCAATGGGCCGACTACCTCGTGATCGCCACGCCCGGCGGCGGGCAAACCCGCCACCTGGTCGATGCCGGGGTGCTGGCCCGGCTCGGGCCGCAAGGCTTCGTGGTCAATATCGCGCGCGGCAGCGTGCTCGACACTGCCGCGCTGGCCGCCGCGCTGCGCGCCGGCGAGCTGGGCGGGGCCGGGCTGGATGTCTACGAGACCGAACCCGAGCCGCCCACCGAACTGTTCGACTGCCCGAACGTAGTCCTGACCCCACACGTGGCCGGCTGGTCGCCGGAAGCCATCGACGCGTCGGTTCGGCAGTTCGTGGAGAACAGCCGCCGCCACTTCGCCGGCGAGGCGGTGCTCACGCCGGTAGCCTGAAGCCTGCGGCCTGCGGCCGGAAGCCGGAAGCCTGAAGCGCGGTGCCGCCGTGCCTCAGGCAGCGGGAAAGGCGACGCGCACGCGCAGGCCCGGCGCCGCGTCTTCCAGCGCCACGCGCGCACCGTGCGACTGCGCGATCTCGGCCACGATGGCCAGGCCCAGCCCGCTGCCGCCGGTGGGCGCCTCCGGCACGCGGTAGAAACGGTCGAACACGCGCGCGCGTTCGTCGGCCGCAATACCCGGCCCGTCGTCGCGCACCACCAGTTCCGCGGCGCCGCTGCCGTCGGCCGCGACCTGCACGTCCACCCGGCCTCCTGCCGGCACGTAGCGCAGCGCGTTGTCCACCAGGTTGGTCAGCAAGATGCGCAGCGCGTCCGGGTCGCCACGCACGAGGAGCGGCTGCGCGCCGCCACTGGCGTCGAGGCCGAGGTCGATCCGGCGATCGAGCGCGGCCTGCGTCATCTCGGCCACCACGCTCTGCGCCAGCGCGCGCAGGTCGACCGGCTCATGCGGCGGCGTCGCGGCGCCCGGCTCCTGCCGCGCCAGCGTCAGCAGCTGCGCCACCAGGTGCGTAAGCCGCTCCAGCCCCTGGCGCAGTTTGCCCACGGCCTCGCGGCGCGCCTCGGCGGTGTCGGCGCGCTCTACCAGCTGCGCCTGCAGTTGCAGCGCCGCGAGCGGCGTGCGCAGCGCATGCGCCGCGTCCGCCACGAAGGCGCGCTGGGTGTCGAGCGCATGGGACAGGCGCGCCAGCAGCTGGTTGAGCGCTTCGGTGAGCGGCGCGATCTCGTCGGGCATGCGGCTCACGGCCAGCGGCGAGAGCGCATTGGCGTCGCGCTGGCGCACCCCGGCGGCGATCTCGCGCAATGGCCGCAGGCCGCGCCCCACCGCCACCCACACCAGCCAGCCGARCAGCGGCAGCAACAGCAGCAGCGGCGTCACCGTACGCAGCGCCATGCGCGCGGCCACGTCGCTGCGCGCCGACATGGGCTGAGCGATCTGCACCACGGCYGGCCCGAGCTGSACGCTGTAGATGCGCCACTCGCCTTCGTCCGTCCTGACATTGGAGAAGCCCAGCTCGGCGCGCTGCGGCAGCTCCGGATGCGCATGCGAGAGATAGAGGCTGCGGCCCGAGCCGTCCCAGATGTGGATCACCACGTCCTCGTCGGCATGGAACAGGCTGCCGCCCGGCTCGGGCTGCGCGAACGAGGGCATCACCGGATCGGCGAACTGGCTGGGCAATGCCGCCGCTACCTGCTTCATCTGGTAGTCGAACAGCGCATTAGCCTCCTGGCGCGCCTGGCCATAGATCAGCGCGGTGGCGACGGCGATGCCCAGCACCAGGCCGAGCGCCAGCCACCACAGCAGGGTCTTCTGGATCGAGCGCATCAGGCCGCGCCCCCGGGCGCGCCGGCCTCGGGCTTGGGCACCACGTAGCCCACGCCGCGGATATTGCGGATCAGCGCCGCGCCGAACTTCTTGCGCAGCGCGTGGATGTAGACCTCCACGGTGTTGCTGCCCACTTCGTCCCCCCAGCCATACAGGCGCTCCTCGAGCTGCGCCACCGACCACACCTTGCCGGGCCGCGCCAGCAGCGCGGACAGCAGGCCGAACTCGCGCGCCGACAGCTTGACCCGCTCGCCGGCGAGCGTGACTTCGCGCGTCACCGGATTGATGACGATGTCGCCATGGCGCAGCAGCGGCTCGGCCCGCCCCTGCGCGCGGCGTGCCAGCGCGTGCATGCGCGCGGCCAGCTCCTGCAGGTCGAAGGGCTTGACGAGGTAGTCATCGGCACCGGCGTTGAGGCCGGCCACGCGGTCGGCCACGGCGTCGCGCGCGGTCAGGATCAGCACCGGCGTGGCCACGCCGCGCGCGCGCAGCGCGGCCAGCACCTCCAGCCCGGAGCGCCGCGGCAGGCCAAGGTCAAGCAGGATCAGCGCATAGCAGTCCTCGCTGTCCGGGCCGCCCTGCCGGGTGGCCGCGGCCAGGCCCGCCTCGCCGTCCTGCACCCAGTCCACCGCAAAGCCTTCCTGGCGCAGCGCCACTCTCACGCTGTCGCCGATCATGGCATCGTCTTCCACCAGCAATACGCGCATGGTCAGGTCCGCATCAGGCTGGATCGGCGCGCTTGCCGTGCCGGCCGTGCGCCAGCGCATCGGCCAGCGCCTGCGCCAGGCCCGGCAGCGAGGGGAATTGGGCGGTGATCACGTATACCGGCAGGCTTTCCAGATAGGCGCCCATGCGGCCCTTGGCGACAAAGCGCGCACCGAAGGCCGACTCGCGCAGCACCGGCACGAAGCGCGGCACGATGCCGCCGCCGATGTATACGCCGCCGCGCGCGCCCAGCACCAGTGCGATGTCGGCCGCCACCGAGCCCAGCAAGCCGCAGAACACGCCAAGCGCGCGCCGGCAGACGGGGTCGGCCTGGCCGATCGCACCCTCCGTGACCTCGGCCGGATCGAGCGGGCGTGCCAGGGGCGTACCCATTTCTGCGTGCAGCGCGGCGTGTGTCAGGGACAGGCCCCTGCCCGACAAAAGGCGCTCCGCGGACACGCGGCCAAAGGCGGCGTGGGCCGCGCGCCAGGCGATCCATTCGTCGTCGGTGTCGGGCATCAGTTCGATATGGCCGCCCTCCCCGGCCAGCGCCACCGCGGGGCCGGCGCTTGCCGGCACCAGGGCCGAGACGCCGAGCCCCGTGCCGGGGCCGACCAGCGCCAGCGGCGCATGGAGCGTCGGGCTGCCGTCGCGCACCTGCGCCAGGTCGTGCGGGCCGAGGTGCGGCAGGCCGAGCGCCAGCGCGGTGAAATCGTTGATGGCGACGAGCAGGTCCAGGCCAAGCGCGCGCTGCATCTCCGAGATCGAGAAGGCCCAGGCATGGTTGGTCAGCTTGACCCGGTCGCCGGTCACCGGGTTGGCCAGGCCGACGGCGGCGTAGCGCGGGCGCCCGCTGCCGGCCGGCAGGCCTTCCAGGTAATGCCGCATGGCCGCTTCCAGCGAGTTGAAATCGGCCACCTTGAGTGCAGTCACCGGACCGATGCGCTGCGGCGCGGTCTCCAGCGCGAAGCGCACATTGGTGCCGCCGACATCGCCGAGCAGGCGCGGGTAGTTTTGCATGGTCTCAGGCAGAAAAAACGTCGGTGCCGTGCCGGTGCCGGCTCATCACCAGGCTGACCGGCAGTGCCGGGGTCGGGGCCTGGCAGGCACGCGCGAACACGGCCGCCTTGGCCGGTCCCGCGATCGAAAGGAAGACGCGCCCGGCCGCCAGCAGTGCCGCCAGGTTGAGCGTGATGCGCGCATGGGGCGCCTCGCGCGGATGGGTGACCAGGTAGCCGGGATGCGTGTCCGACAGGGCATGCTCCAGCTCGGGAGCCTCCGGGAACAGCGATGCGGTGTGGCCGTCCTCGCCCATGCCCAGCACCACCACGTCGGGCTGGTGCCAGGCCGCATTGAGGCGCGCCACCGCGCTGGCGGGATCGGCCGCTTCCGCGTCATTGGCCACCAGCGGCACGAAGGCGGCCTTGGCGGCGGCCTCGCGCAGCAGGTGGCGGCGCACCAGCACGCCATTGCTGTCCGCATGGTCCGGCGGCACCGCGCGTTCGTCGACCAGCGTGATGGTGACCGCCTCCCAGCGGATGGTGCGGTAGCGCAGCCGCTCGAAGAATGCCACCGGCGAGCGGCCTCCCGAGACGGCCAGCACGGCCCACCCGTTGACGCCGATGGCCAGTTCCAGCGCATGGGCCACCGAGATTGCCAGCGCTTCGGCCAGGTCCATCTCGGAGGTATGTTCGAAGCGTCGCATGCCGGTCTCCCGTGGTTTGGTTTGTCCGCTGCCTATGGCCTATGGCCTGTGGCCTATGGCCTATGGCCTGTGGCGCGTTGCGCATGGCGCCCGGCTCATACCTCTTCGTGCCAGAGCGAGCCGTCCCGCGACATCAGCGCCGACGATGCGGCCGGCCCCCAGGTACCCGCGGTATACGGCTTGGGCGGCACCGTGCTCTGCTGCCAGGTATCGAGGATGGGCTCGACCCAGCGCCAGGCCTGCGCCTGCTCGTCGCGCCGCACGAACAGGCCCAGCCGGCCGCGGATGACATCGAGCAGCAGGCGTTCGTAGGCGCCGGCACGGCGCACCTTGAAGGAGTTGGCGAAATCCAGGTCGAGCGAGGTGGGCGTGAGCGCCACGGTATCGCCGGGCTGCTTGACCAGGAAGTACAGGCGGATGCTCTCCTCGGGCTGCAGCCGGATCACCAGCCGGTTCTGCGGCGACAGCGTGAGCGGGCGCGGGAAGATCGCATGCGGCACATCGCGGAAGTGGATCACGATCTCCGCCACGCGCGACTGCATGCGCTTGCCGGTGCGCAGGTAGAACGGCACGCCGGCCCAGCGCCAGTTGGCGATCTCCGCCTTGATGGCGACGAAGGTCTCGGTGCGGCTGTCCGGCGCGATGCCTTTTTCATCCAGGTAGCCCGGCACCGGCTTGCCGCCCGCGGCGCCAGCGCGGTACTGGCCACGCACGGTCTTCTCGGACACGTCCTGCGGCAGGATGGGCCTGAGCGCCTTGAGGATCTTGATCTTCTCGTCGCGGATGCTGTCCTCGGACAGGCTGGTGGGCGGCTCCATSGCCACCATGCACAGCAGYTGCAGCAGGTGGTTCTGCACCATGTCGCGCARKGCGCCGGTGYKGTCGTAGAARTCGCCGCGCGTCTCCACGCCAAGCTCCTCGGCGATGGTGATCTGCACGTCCTGCACCCATTCGCGGCGCCACAGCGGCTCGAACAGCGCGTTACCGAAGCGGATCGCCATCAGGTTCTGCACCGACTCCTTGCCGAGGTAGTGGTCGATCCGGTAGATCTGGTCTTCGGCGAAATACTGCGCCACCGCCGAGTTGATGGCGTCGGACGATTGCAGGTCATGCCCCAGCGGCTTCTCCAGCACGATGCGGACATTGGGGTGGTTGAGCCCCGTTCGCGCCAGTTGCTCGCAGATCGGCACGAAGATATGGGGACCGGTGGCCAGGTAGCAGACCACCACCTCGGGGGCGCGCTGCAGGACCATGCGCGCCAGCGCGTCGAAGTGTGCCGGCTCGCGCGCGTCGGCCTGCACGTAGGTGATGCGGGCCAGGAAGGCGTTCCAGGCTTCCGGCGGCGCGTGCTCGAGCCCCGGGCGCACGCTCTGCTCCAGCGAGCCGATGTAGTCCGCGGTGGTCAGCGGGTGGCTGCCCGTGGCGAGGATCCGGGCAGCGGGATGCAGCAGCCCCGCGCGGTGCGCATCGAACAGCGCGGGCAGCAGCTTGCGCCGCGCCAGGTCCCCGGTGCCGCCGAACAGCACCATGTCGAAATCGGGCATGCTCACCCTGTACTCCTTGTCGTGGCCAGCGTGGATGCGTCACCTTGGTCAGTGACACGATGCATCGCATCAGTTCCGGCAAGTTTAAGTGAGTCGCCGCCACTTGGCGAGGCTAGGCGCCGAGCAGCTCCACCCACAGCGCCCTGGCGTGGAGCTGGTAGGCGCGGGTGGCTTCGATCAGGTCGCGGCGCGGCGCCGGGTCCATGATGGCCTCGGGCAGCAGCGGATCGCGCACGATGGCACGGATGATGGCACGGCCCACCAGCATGCTTTCGCGCGCGCTGGCGTCGGGCTCCATGCGCGCGAGCTTGGCGCGGCTGCGCTCGAGCTGGGCGAGCGCGCGGCGGTAGGCCGCCTGCAGCGCCGGCACGTCCCACAACTGCAGCATGCGAGCGGTGGCGTCCTCGTCGAACTCGCGGCCCACGAACAGCAGGCTGGCGCTGGCCATGCCCAGCCTGCCCAGCGCCGCGCGCATCGCCGGGGCGCCACCGGCAAGGTTGTCCGGCCGCACATTGATGGCCGCCGCCAGGGACCGGAAGCCGCACAGCGCCAGCGCGCGCGCATGGTGGCGCCAGGCGGTCTTCTCGGCGCGCGCCACCGCGGCATCCTGCACCACCAGCCAGCCGCCGTTCCATTGCTCGAGCCGGCTCTCCTTCTCGAACCAGTTCTCGACTTCGTCGTAGACGGGGTTGCCCTCCGGCAGCACCGCGTAGCAGCCGCGCTCAGTCTTGACGATGCGGCCCTGGTGCTGCAGCCGCGTCAGCGCCACCCGCACGCTGGGCGTGCCGATGCCCATCACCTCGGCGCCGCGCGCCAGCGCGTGTACCGGCAAGGTGCGCTCCGGGTGGCCAAACAGCAGGTCGAGGACCAGGTCGGTGGCCGAAGGCTCGCGGATCTCTATTTCATGCATGGATGGGGGCGTGGGACAAATGGAAAGAGTGGGACGAGTGGGACGAATGAGGCGAGCGAACGGCCGGGGGTATACGATGAATATTTCTACACATGACATATATATATCATTTGCTGAAACATTTCGGCATCTGGACAAACACCTAAGCCGCCACTCTGACACATCTTCCGCCAACCGCACCTCACTGCCCAAGGACGCGCATGGATAGTACGCCCAACCCCTATGTCAGGACCGAGACCGACGGCCCGGTCTTCACCATCATTCTGGACCGCGCCGGCAAGCGCAACGCCGTGGACGGCCCCATGGCGCTGGCCCTGCGCGCGGCCTTCACGCAATTCGAGGCCGACCCGGCGCTGCGCGTGGCGGTGCTGTGGGGCGCCGGCGGGCATTTCTGCGGCGGCGCGGACCTGAGCGCGGTCGGCGATCCGGCGCGCCGCCACGAACTGGATCCGCAGGGCGGCGGCGCGGGGCCGATGGGTCCGAGCCGGATGGCCCTGTCCAAGCCGCTGATCGCCGCGGTCAGTGGCTACGCGGTGGCGGGCGGGCTGGAGCTGGCGCTGCTGGCGGACCTGCGCGTGGCCGAGCGCGACGCCGTATTCGGCGTGTTCTGCCGGCGCTGGGGCGTGCCGCTGATCGACGGCGGCACGGTGCGCCTGCCGCGCATCGTCGGCATGGGACGGGCGCTCGACATGATCCTCACCGGGCGCGCGGTGCCGGCCGACGAGGCGCTCGGCATGGGCCTGGCCAACCGCGTGGTGGAGACAGGCCAGGCGCGCGCCGCCGCCGAGGCGCTGGCACACGAGCTGGCAGCCTTCCCGCAGCGCTGCATGCTGACCGACCGCGCCTCCGCACTCAGCCAATGGGAGCTRCCGCTGGCCGACGCGCTGCGCGCCGAAGGGGCCAACGGCACGCCGATCGTGTTCGAGGAAGGTATACCCGGCGCCGCGCGCTTCGTCGGGGGCGCCGGACGGCACGGCAAGTTCGCGGGCTAGACGCGCGCGGCGCCCGCGCGAAAGCCCGGGCGTACCCGTTTCTGCGCAAAAAGATCCATGAAAACAACGAGGAAGAGACAAGCCCATGACCACCACCACGCTTGAACTGATCCGCCGCGGCGCGGCTCAGCACGGCCCGCGCACGGCCATTGTCTTCGGCGAACACAGCATGACGTATACGCAGGTAAACGCGCTCAGCGCGCAACTGGCCCATGCCCTGCGCGCGGCCGGCGCGGCGCCGGGCGAACGCGTCGCGCTGCTGCTCAACAATGGCTTGCACAGCGTCCCGCTCGACTTCGCCTGCGTCAAGGCTGCGGTAAACCGCGTGCCACTGAACGCGCGCCTGTCGCTGGCCGAGCACCTGCGCATGCTGCAGGACACCGGCTGCCGCATGCTGGTGTTCGGCGCCGACCTGGCCGAGCGCGCGCAGGCACTGCGCGATGCCCTGCCCGCCCTGGCGTGCCACGGCATCGGCACGGCCCTGGACGGTGGCACCGACCTGCTGGCGGCCGCGCGGGCGCAGCCCGCCACCGACCCCGACGTGCAGGTGGCCGAGGACGACATCATCCTCACGCTGTTTACCTCCGGCACCACTGGCACCCTCAAGGCCGCGCAGCACACGCAGGCGTCGTACGCGGCGATCTGCCGCAACGTGCTGCTCAACCTGCTGCCGGCCACGCCGGACGACACCATGCTGCACGCTGCCTCGCTGATCCACGCCAGCGGCGTGTTCGTGCTGCCGTTCTGGCTGCGCGGCGGCAAGACCGTGATCCTGCCCGGCTTCGAACCCGCCGCCTTCCTCGCCGCCATCGAGCGCGAGCGCGTCACCGCCATCAACCTGGTGCCCACCATGCTGCAGATGCTGGTATCGCTGCCGGCCATGGCGACGTGCAAGGTGGACGCGCTGCGCTACGTGATCTACGGGGCCTCTCCCATGCCGCGCCCGGTGATCGAGCGCGCCATGGCGCTGTGGGGCCGGCACCGCTTCTGGCAGTACTACGGCCAGACCGAGGTGCCGCTGTGCCTGGCCGTGCTGCGCCCCGAGGACCATCACGGCGAGCGCCTCGGTGCCTGCGGCCAGGTGGCGCCGGAAGTGGAACTGCGCCTGGTCGACGAGGCCGGCCACGACGTGCCGCGCGGCCAGCCCGGCGAGATCGCCGTGCGCGCACCGTCGGCCGTGGCCGGCTATCACGACGCGCCCGAACTCACCGCGCAGACCTTCCTGCCGCACGGCTGGGTGCGCACGCGCGATATCGGCGTGTTCGACGCGGACGGCTTCCTGCACCTGAAGGACCGCACCTCCGACATGATCGTCAGCGGCGGCTACAACGTATATCCGGGCGAAGTCGAGAACGCCTTGCTGACCCACCCCGCCGTGCGCGAGTGCGCCGTGATCGGGCTGCCCGACGAGAAATGGGTGGAAGCCGTCAGCGCGGTGGTGGTGCTGCATGCCGGCCACCCCGCCGGCGAGGCCCTGGCAGCAGAACTGGCTGGCCACGTGGCGGCGCGGCTGGCCGCGTACAAGAAGCCACGCCGCGTGCTGTTCGCCGCCGACCTGCCCAAGACCGCGGTCGGCAAGATGAACCGGCGCGAACTGCGCGATCGCTACCGCGCGGCCGGCGGCGCCGCCTAGGGCTCGCCGTCGCCGCCGCGCTGCTTGCCGCCCCGCCCGGCTTTGGTCGGCGCCGCGCGGCAAGCAGCATTGAACACGGAGATGCCGGATACGTCGCCTGGCGTAACGCGAGCGCCAAGCGATCCGCTCTTGTATGCTACGGCTATTGCCGCCGATGCCGATCGAGCCCGCTATGAGCCATAAATCCCGGAGCCTGCTGCAGTCGATCTTCAGCCACCCGCTCAGCAACAATATCCACTGGCGCGAGGTCGAATCGCTCCTGCAGCAGCTCGGCGCCAAAGTGGAGCCCATCCAGGGCGCGCGTTTCCGGGTGGTGCTCAACGAGCACGAGTTCTACCTGCATCATCCGCATCACGGCAATGTCTGCGCCAAGCAGGAAATCAAGCATCTGCGCGATTGCCTGACGGCCGCGGGCGTCAGCCCGCCCGGCGACGACGACCGGTGTGAAGATCTCCATCATGCTGGAGGAAACCGGCCTGCCGTACGAGCCGCATCTGGTGCGCTTCGATATCAGCGACCAGACCTCGCCTGAGTTCCTCTCGCTCAGCCCGAACAACAAGATCCCCGCGATCATCGATCCCAACGGCCCGGACGGCAAGCCGCTCGGCCTGTTCGAATCGGGCGCGATCCTGCTCTACCTGGCCGACAAGAGCGGCAAGCTGATCCCGCAGGATGCGGCCGGCCGCTACGAGACCATCCAGTGGCTGATGTTCCAGATGGGCGGCATCGGCCCGATGTTCGGCCAGCTCGGCTTTTTCAACAAATTCGCCGGCAAGGATTACGAAGACAAGCGCCCGCGCGACCGCTACGTGGCCGAGGCCAAGCGCCTGCTGGCCGTGCTCGAGGCACGCCTGACGGGCCGCGCCTGGATCATGGGCGCCGAATACACCATCGCGGACATCGCCACCTTCCCGTGGGTGCGCAACCTGATCGGCTTCTACGAGGCTGGCGAACTGGTGGGCATCGAGGACTTCCCGCAAGTCACGCGCGCGCTGGACACCTTCCTGGCGCGGCCAGCAGTGGCCAGGGGCCTGAATATCCCCAAGCGCGACTGAGGCGCCGCAAGCAGGACCAGCCCGCCAGACGCGGGCACAGGTAAAAAAGCCCGCACCGGCGCGACGCCGGGCGGGCTTTTTCTCATCTGGCGAAGCGCGCTACGCAACCGACTCCACCACCTTGGCACGCGCCGGCGCGTAGTGATCGAACTGCATGCCGAAGCTGGCACGTCCCGAACTCAGCGCACGCAGGCTGCCGATATAACCGAACATGCCGGCCAGCGGCACATGCGCCTCGATCACCGATGCGCCACCCGCCCGCTGCGATTGCCCGCGCACGACGCCGCGGCGGCGGTGCAGATCCCCGATCACATCGCCCACATGATCGACCGGCGTGATGACTTCGACCGCCATGAGCGGCTCCAGCACCACGGGTGCCGCGGCGCGCGCGGCTTCGCGCAGCGCCGCGGCGGCAGCGGTCTCGAACGCCAGCGCCGAGGAATCGCGCTCGTGATAGCTGCCGTCGAGCAGGACCGCCTTGAAATCCACCAGCGCATGGCCCGCCAGCACGCCCTGCGCGGCGGCGCGGCGGATGCCGGCTTCCACCGCCGGCACGTATTCGCGCGGCACCGCGCCGCCTGAGATGCGGCTCTCGAACTGCAGGCCTTCGCCGCGCGGCAGCGGCTCGATGCGCAGCAGCACTTCCGCGTACTGGCCCGGCCCGCCGCTTTGCTTGCGGTGCAGATGGCGCGCCTCGGCAACGCGCGTGAGTGTCTCGCGATACGCCACCTGCGGGCGGCCCACCGTCACCTCCACGTGAAAGCGCGTGCGCAGTTTCTCCAGCGTGACCTCGAGCTGCAGCTCGCCCATGCCAGACAGCAGCGTCTGCCCGCTCTCCGGATCCTGCCGCAGACGCAGGCTCGGGTCCTCCTGCACCAGCGCCTGCAAGCCGCGTGCGAGGCCGGCCTGGTCGGCATGGGTGCGCGGCTCGATGGCGACGTCGATCACCGGCTCGGGCGCGTCGATGGTCTCGAGYACCACGGGATGCGCGGGGTCGGCCAGGGTGTCGCCGGTGACGGTGGCCTTGAGGCCCGCGATTGCCACGATATCGCCAGCCACGGCGACGCCGCGCTCCTGCTTGCAGCCGGCATGCATCTCGTACAAGCGCGCCACGCGCTCGTGCTTGCCACTGCGGGCATTGAGCACGGTGTCGCCGGCGGCAAGCCGCCCGCGGTAGATGCGCGCGAACGTGAGCGTGCCGTGCGCGTCGTGCACCACCTTGAAGGCGAGCGCCACCAGCGGCCCGGCGGGGTCCGCGCAGAGATCGGGGCGTGCCACGTCCTGCGGCGCGGGCAGGTAGCCGGTCACGGCATCGAGCAGCGGTTCCACGCCTTTGTTCTTGAAGGCGGAACCAGCCAGCACCGGCACGCCGGCGCCGGCCACGGTGACGCGGCGGATGGCCGCGCGCAGCGCCACCTCGTCCGGCTCGCGGCCGGCGAGATAGTCTTCCAGCATGGCCTCGTCGTGCTCGGCCAGCGTCTCCAGCAAGCGCTGGCGCCAGGCCGTGGCCTGCTGCGCGATTCCGGCCGGCACGGGCTGCGTGGCGTACACCTGCGTGCCGTTGCCGTCGGGCCAGAGCAGCGCCTGCATGGCGACGAGATCGACCACGCCCGCGAACGCGGCTTCGCTGCCGATGGGCAATTGCAGCACCAGCGGCACCGCGCCCAGGCGCGCCTCGATCATGCCCACCACGCGCAGGAAGTCCGCGCCGGTGCGGTCGAGCTTGTTGACGAAGGCGAGGCGCGGCACGCGGTAGCGGTCGGCCAGGCGCCAGTTGGTCTCGGTCTGCGGCTCCACGCCGGCCACGCCGTCGAACACCACCACGGCGCCGTCGAGCACGCGCAGCGAACGGTTCACCTCGATACTGAAATCGATGTGGCCGGGCGTATCGATCAGGTTGATGCGGTGGCCGCGCCAGGCCACCGAAGTGGCGGCGCTGTTGATGGTGATGCCGCGCGCCTGCTCCTGCGGGTCGAAGTCCATGGCGGCGGCGCCGTCGTGCACTTCGCCGAGCCGGTGGCTGGCGCCGGTGTAGAACAGGATGCGTTCGGAGGTGGTGGTCTTGCCCGCGTCCACGTGGGCGATGATGCCGATGTTCCTGACGTTGTCGTTCCTGGGTTCCTTGCGTTCCATGATGGGCTGCCTGTGCAAAAACACCCTGGCGGGTGCGTGCCTGCCAGGGTGCTTCTGGTGTCCCCGGGCAGGCGGTCCGTGCGATGCCCCGGGACTGCGCATGGCAGCCAGGGGGCTATGGAATCGCTTGCGGAACGGCGCCGGCATGCCGCATGCGGCACGCAATGACATCGACGGCTGCGACAACCGGCGCCGCTACCAAGCCAAGGGACGAGCGCAAGCTCCCGTTCCCTTGGCCGGAGTGAATCGTGGCGATCAGCTTGTCGTAGGTACGCATGGCGCATCAGATGGTGGTGAACTGCAAAAACAAAACCCCGGAAGACCTGCGGGGCCGTCCGGGGTTGGCGATGTTCTTGCTTCGTCGTTTCCCGGAATGGCTTCTGTGCCTTCCGGGCGCGACGCTCGGAAGACTAGACGTGAAAGGCCAGCAGCACGCGATCACCGTAAGGTGCCACGGCAAACGCTGCAAACGCTGCGAATGCGGCATATGCGGCGGTGCGTCGGGCTGCTTGCTTCATGTCGTCTGAACTCCGGAGAATGGAGCGCAGTCTAGCACTTGTCGGCGCCACGTGCAGGACGCGATGCATGCGTGCATCCCCCGACAAAGTGCACTACGCTGAAAAACGCAGGCTGACAACGATACCCCACGCAGGAGATCCCCATGCCAAGCCATCCAGTCCTGGAACGGGTCACCGCCCGCATCGTCGAGCGCAGCGCCGGCACCCGGCAAGCCTACCTGGCGCGCACGCACGCCATGGCGGGACAGAAAGTGGAACGCGCGAACCTGTCCTGTACCAACCTGGCGCACGGCATGGCTGCCATGCCGGAGCAGGCCAAGATCCGCCTGAAGGCGCAGGAGCGGCCGAATCTCGCCATCGTCTCGTCCTACAACGACATGCTGTCCGCGCACCAGCCACTGGCGGAATATCCGCAGTGGCTCAAGGAAGCCGCGCTGGAGGCGGGCGGCACCGCGCAGTTCGCCGGCGGGACGCCTGCCATGTGCGATGGCGTGACGCAGGGCCAGGACGGCATGGACCTGTCGCTGTTCTCGCGCGACGTGATCGCGATGTCCACGGCGGTGGCGCTGTCGCACCAGATGTTCGACGGCGCGCTGTACCTGGGCGTGTGCGACAAGATCGTGCCGGGACTGGTGATGGGTGCGCTGTCCTTCGGTCACCTGCCTGCCATCTTCGTGCCGGGCGGGCCCATGACCACCGGCATCGGCAACGAGGAAAAGGCGCGCATCCGCCAGCAGTACGCCGAGGGCAAGATCGGCCGCGCGGAACTGCTCGAAGCGGAGAGCAAGTCTTACCACGGCCCCGGCACCTGCACCTTCTACGGCACCGCCAACTCCAACCAGATGCTGATGGAGATGATGGGCCTGCATCTGCCCGGCACCGCCTTCGTCAATCCCAACACGCCGCTGCGCGAAGCGCTCACGCGCGAATCCGCGCGCCAGGCCCTGCGCCTGGTGCATGGTGGCGAACGCTATACGCCGGTGGCGGACGTGCTCGACGAGCACGCCTTCGTCAACGGCATCGTGGGGCTGCTGGCCACCGGCGGCTCCACCAACCACACGCTGCACCTCATCGCGATGGCACGTATCGCGGGCATCGTGCTGGGCTGGGACGATTTCGCCGAACTGTCGGAAGTGGTGCCGCTGCTGGCGCGCGTGTATCCGAACGGCAGCGCGGACGTGAACCAGTTCCAGGCGGCGGGCGGCCTGCCCGTGGTGATCCGCGGCCTGCTGGAACTCGGCCTGCTGCATGACGACGTGACCACCGTGGTGGGCAAGGGCCTGGCCGACTACACGCGCGAACCGGTATTGCGCGACGGCAAACTGACGTGGATCGACGGGCCGGCCGCACCGCTGGACGACGCCATCGTGCGTCCCGCCGCGCAGCCCTTCGCGCCGGAGGGCGGCATCAAGCTGCTCGACGGCAATATCGGCCGCGCCGTGCTCAAGATCTCCGCCGTCAAGCCCGAGCACCATGTCGTGCTGGCGCCGGCGCTGGTCTTTCACACGCAGGATGCACTGATCGCGGCGTTCAAGCGCGGCGAGCTGGAGCGCGACTTCGTCGCGGTGCTGCCATGGCAGGGGCCGGCCGCCTGCGGCATGCCCGAGCTGCACAAGCTCACACCCACGCTGACCGTGCTGCAGGATCGCGGCTTTCACGTGGCGCTGGTGACGGACGGGCGCATGTCGGGCGCATCGGGCAAGGTGCCGGCCGCCATCCATGTCTGCCCCGAGGCGCTGAACGGCGGCGGCATCGCGCGCGTGCGCGACGGCGACCCGATGCGCGTGGACGCGCATGCCGGCGTGCTGACGGTGATGGTGCCGCAGGCGCAATGGGACGCGCGCGACATCACGCCGCCGGATCTCTCCGCCAACCGGCACGGTGTGGGCCGCGACCTGTTCAGCGGCTTCCGCAGGCACGTGAGCACGGCCGAGGAAGGCGCTTGCTCTTTGCTGGCCGACGAGGGCTGAGTGCTGCGGCGCTGCGGGTCGCGTGAAGATGCGCGTCAGCTCAGGCGCTGCGCAGCGCCGGGGGCGACAGGCCCGGAGCGTTGCGCATCGTCGGGCACGCGCACTTCCTGCACCGGCACGGCGATCGGGCAGCCGGCGGCTTCGAGCACCGGCTTGATGCGCTGGTAGAAACCGAAGCGCACGCTCCAGTAGTTGTCGGCGCGGGTCCAGCAGCGCACGTTGAGCGTGACGCCCTGCGCGGCGTAGTTGACCACCATGACTTCGGCGGCAGGATCGGGCAGCAGGCGCTTTTCCGTGGCAAGCATGGCGCGCAGCGCGTCGAGCGCGGCCTGGATGTCGGCGCCGAAGGTGACGGTGACTTCGATATCCAGCCGGCGCGTGGGGTTCTCGCTGTAGTTGGTGATGGCGCTGCCCCAGATCTTGCCGTTGGGCACGCGCAGGCAAACCCCGTCGGACGTGGTCAGCTCGGTCATGAACAAGCCGGTCTCGCGCACCGTGCCGGCCACGCCCTGCGCGTCGATGTACTGGCCCACGCGGAACGGCCGCAGCAACACCAGCATGATGCCGGCCGCGATGTTCTGCAGCGTGCCCTGCAGCGCCAGGCCGATGGCCAGGCCGGCCGCGCCGAGCATGGCGATGATGCTGGCGGTCTGCACGCCGAATTGCGACAGCACCAGCACCACGGTGATCACGCGCACGACCCATTGCGTGACGCTGGCCAGCATGGGACGCAGCGTGGCGTCCACGCGCGGCCGGTCGAATGCGCGCAGCACGGCAGAACGGGCGCGCCCGGAAAACCACCAGCCCAGCACCAGGATCAGCACGGCGGCAATGCAGTTCAGGCCCTGCTGCACGATCAGCTGCGCAAGGTAGGCCCAGGCCGCTTCCAGCTTGTGGGGCTCGATGAAGTTGAGGTTCATGGCAATCGGCTCCGGAGAGTAAACGTAAACGCGGGAATGACTGAAAAAAAGGAAAGAACTGAGCGCGACGGCTCAGGACGAGCGATCTTCGCGATGGCGATGCATCCGTTCGCCCGCATCGGGCAGCGGCGCTGCGCGCGGACTGGCCCGGATCGGGCTGGTGCGAGAAGCCGGCCGCCGAGCCTGTGTGGCGCTGGCGGTCTTCCGGCAAGGTGGGGCCGCTCTGAATATAGACGGTGGGCAGCTCCGCGAGAGGCACGGGCACGGGCAGACGGGTGCGCTCGTCGCCATGCGATGCACCTGCGCCGAAGCAAAGCAGCGCGGTACGCACATCGTGCCCGGCGCGGGGATCGGCATCTTCTCGCGGTGGGTGCCGAAATGACTGGCCACGAGGTCCGGGTATTGGGACGCGTCACCGGCTTCGCCGCCCACCGATTCGAAGCCGATTGCATGGGTGCGCAGGCCGGGCGTACCCGTTTCTGCGTGCAGGCCGGTGATCCGGCTCGAGTCCACGCCGCCCGAAGGCAGCATGCCCACCGGCACATCGGCCACGGTGCGGCGGCRCACGGCTGCGCATGGCAGCGCGCAGCCAGCAGCGCCGCCAGCGTGGCGGCAAAGCGCAGGCGCCGAAGCGGCACCAGCCCTTGCGTGGCAAGGCCTGGCGGCGAATCGAAGAAATTTGCCGATGTGCCGATCGGGGTGTTTTGGCTTCGGCGTTGCGGCCGCGGGGCGCGGCGCGCAGGGCACGCAGAAACGGGTACGCTTTCGCGCTTTGGCGTCCGCAAGGGAATGCCGGCAGGGCAGGAGCGCCGTGCCGGGACAACCATGGCGGCGCTCAGGCCGTGACGGGATGATCGTGCAGGCGGTCGCGTTYGGCCAGCGAYGGGAACAGGCGCATCCACACCGCCACCACCACCAGCGTGCCGATGCCGCCCAGCAGCACCGCGCCCACCGGCCCCAGCAATGCCGCAGTAACGCCGGACTCGAATTCCCCGAGCTGGTTTGACGCGCCGATGAAGACCGAGTTGACCGCGCCCACGCGCCCTCGCATGTCGTCGGGCGTGTCGAGCTGGACCAGGGTGGAGCGCACCACCACGCTGATCATGTCGGAGGCGCCGAGCATGACCAGCGCCGCCATCGACAGCGGCAGCCAGCGCGAGATGCCGAACACCATGGTGGCCACGCCGAACGCGGCCACCGCGCCGAACATGATGCGGCCCACGCGGCGGTTCATCGGGTGGTGCGCCAGCCACAGCGCCGTGGCCAGCGCGCCGATGGCGGGCGACGAACGCAGCAGGCCGAGGCCCCACGGGCCGGTGTGCAGTATGTCGCGCGCGTAGATGGGCAGCAGCGCGGTGGCGCCGCCCAGCAGCACGGCGAACAGGTCCAGCGAGATCGCCCCCAGCAGTACCGGCCGGCCACGGATATAGGCGATGCCCGCGAACAGCGTGGAAAGGCTGACCGGCGTGGTGACGCGCTGCGCGATCTGGCGCAGCTTGATCGCGCTTACCAGGCAGGCCGCCACCGCGAACAGCGTGGCGCTGATGGCATAGACCACGCCGGGGCCGGCCACGTAGGCGAATCCGCCCAGCGCCGGGCCAATGATGATGGCGGTCTGCACCGCCGAACTGGACATCGCCACCGCGCGCGGCAGCAGGCGCGGCGTGACCACGCTGGGCAGCAGCGCCTGCAGCGTGGGGGTCTCGAAGGCGCGCGTGGCGCCTATCAGGGCGACGAACACGAAGATATGCTCGCGCGCGATCCAGCCCTTGAGGCTGGCCAGCGCCATCGAGGCGGCGATCAGCGCTTCGAGCGTCTGGCAGGTGCGCACGATCAGGCGCCGGTCGAAGCGGTCCGCCACGTGGCCGGACATCAGCAGCAGGATCACCGAGGGCAGGAACTGCACCAGGCCCACCATGCCGAGCATGAAGGGATCCCGCGTGAGGTCGTAGATCTGCCAGCCCACCGCCACCGTGAAGATCTGGTAGCCGATGGTGGTGCACAGGCGGGCAAACCAGAACAGCCGGAACGAAGGATCGCGGAAGACGGAGTCCGGCTCGGCGGCCGGAACGGAGGCAGGGGTCGACATGGATGGCGGCAAGGACGGGACAGTTGGCGCGGCACATGGCGCGCCGCACTCGGCGAAACACAAGAAAAGCGCCTTACGCTGCCCTTTTGCTCACATCGGGACTTCCGATCGGGGCTAATGCTTGATTCCACAAGTATCGGATTCTATCCGAGCGAGGGCGCGCCCGCCGACGCTGGCGGCAACTTCCATGTATCAACTTTGATGCAATGTCACCACAGAGCCGAAAAATGAAGTGATTCCGATAATGATTCGTATTTATAATTCGAGCCCTCGATACGGTACGGGCAAACCCTAGTTCCCGCCCGCGCATTCCAGGAAGTCCACCCTTGCAGCCCACCATCCGACTCACGGGTGCCGCCCTTGGCGCCGCCCTGCTTTGCCTCTCTTTGTCCACACGCGCAGCCGACGCCACACC
>NZ_JBFTND010000093.1:0-33506 GCF_056397305.1 Cupriavidus sp. 05N40 | reverse complement strand
GCGCGGGCAAGGCGCCCGCCCGCATCGTGCCGCCGGCGTTTGCGCGCCGCGCCGGCGAGCGGGATCCGGCGGGGCCGGCCCGCGCGTGCGCGGCTGCACGGCACGCGGCACGCGCTACTTCCCCGGATCCTTGACGTCGGCGAACTTGTCGAACTCCACGTTGTAGAGCTCGCCCCCCACTTTTTCCACGCGGCGGATATAGACCGACTGCACCACGTCGCGCGTGGCCGGATCGATGGTGATCGGGCCGCGCGGGCTGGCGATCTTCATGCCCTTGAGCGCGGCCAGCAGCTTGTCGCCGTCGGTGACGCCGCCGGTCTTCTTCAGCGCGTCGTAGATGGCGTGCATGCCGTCATAGGCGGCCACCGCCATGAAGTTGGGCCTGCCCGCGCCCGGGTTGGTCTCGGCGAAGGCCTTCAGGAAGGCCTTGTTCTCGGGCGAATCGTGCGCCATGGAGTAATGGAAGGACGTGATCACGCCGAGCGTGGCGTCGCCCATGGCCGGCAGCACGTGGTCGTCGGTCAGGTCGCCGGTGGCGATCACGCGGATGCCGGCCTCGGCCAGGCCGCGCTCGCGGAATCCCTTCATGAAGGCCACGCCCTGTTCGCCAGCGGGCAGGAAGAGGAACACCGCCTCCGGCCTGGCGTCCTTGATCCGCTGGATGAAGGGGGCGAACTCGGGATTGCGCAGAGGCACGCGGATGGACTCGAGCACCTGTCCGCCGCCGCCGATGAAATTGGTCTTGAATGCGGTTTCCGCATCGATGCCCGGCGCATAGTCCGCCACCAGCGTCACCACCTTGCGTACCTTGTTCCTGATGGCCCAGGTGGCCATCGGCGCCGAGATCTGCGGCAGGGTCATTGAGACCCGCGCGATGTAGCCGGACTTGGTCGTGATGGAAGACGATGCCGCATTGAAGATCACCATTGCCTTCCTGGCCTGCTCGGCGATGGGGGCCACCGCCAGGGCCTCCGGCGTGAGGCCGAAGCCGGCCAGCACATCCACCTTGTCGCGTACCACCAGTTCCTGCGCCAGCCGCTTGGCCACGTCGGGCGCGGGGCCGGTGGTGTCCTTGCTGATGATCACCACCTTGCGTCCCGCCACGGTGTCGCCGTTGAGCTTCTGGAACGCCTTGACGCCGCCCTCCATCTGCTTGCCGTAGTCGGCAAAGCTGCCGGAAAAGGGCGCGATCAACCCGATCTTGACCGGCTCGGCGGCGTGCGCGGGCGAGGACGCCACGGCAAGCGCGCCGCAGGCCGCAAGGGCGCGCAGCAAGGGGGCAAGAATCATCGATGTCTCCTGGATGGTTGCGCTCTGGTACGCGGCGCGCGGGCCGCGGATGTGCTGGCGCGGGCACTGGACGCAGAGTGTAGGGGGGTGATGCGTTCGGTGCAATCGGTGCAATCGGGAGTAGCGCTTGCAGAATCCGGGGGAGGGTTCATGCCGGTATCGTGGGGCAGTTATTTCGATATTTCAATAAATGTCGAAATAACTGCCAGCGACCTGGCCGCTGAATCAGGCATGCATCTGGTTGCTGCCTGCCGTTGCGCTGGCGACGCAGCGCGCCGGTCCGGGCCGGAGCCCGTCCCGTGCCGTTCGGTTTTACGTCTCGGGGGCTTCCGACGCGCGCTTGTCGGCGTCACGCAGGCGCTTGACTGCCTTGCCCAGCAGACCGCCTTCGCTGTTCGCGATCGATTCTTCCAGCGTGGCCAGGGCAGCCTTGACGGCCGTGCCATGGGCGGGGGAGAGCGCCTCGCTTTCAATCAGGGTGTCGGCTTCCTTGCGTGCGCGCTTGCCGAGCTTGCGGCTGAACTCGGGATCGAGCTGGCCTTGCGCGGTGGCGTTGGCAATGTGGTCAAGCAGGGCGATCAGGCCTTGCGCCGTGGTCGTGGCCGGGATCGACTCCTCGGCTTTCCTTGGCTTTTTTGGCATTTTTTTCCTCCAGTTAGGATTTGATTCTATCGTCCGGGAGGAGAGGCTTCCTGCTTCCCAGTATGAAGAGATTATGACAACTGTCATAAAGCGCGGCTTGGCACATTGCACGCGGGCGCCGCCGTCCCTGCTCGCGCGGCGGACGGTTGGCGCGGCCGGGATCGAGATTGCGCACGAGGTCCACGCAGTTCATCGCGCGTTGTCCTTGCTTGGCTGTGATGCGCGCCCGCAGGCACTGGCATGCGGACCGCAGCGGACCGCATGCGGAGCATACGCGGTGGCCGTGCTTTCGGCTACCGGGCTTCTTGTTCGCCGGCCTGTTGCCCGGATCGCCGGGCTGCCACGGCGGGTTCGGGGCCGCCGTCGTCGGCGCGCAAGCGTGCGGCCATCATGCGCACGCGCAGGTTGCCGTATTTCCTGAGATACCAGATGCCCACCAGCGCCGCCGAGAAACCTGCCGCGGCGCCGATGCCAAGCGCCCAGCGCGGGCCGAAGCGGTCCGCCACCCAGCCGACGACCGGCGCGCCGAGCGGCGTGCCACCCAGCACGATGGCGAGCAGGATCGCCACCACGCGCCCGCGCATGGCCGGTTCGGTGGAGAGCTGGACCAGGCTGTTGGTCGAGGTGGTGATGGTCTGGGCGGACATGCCGATGATGACGAGTGCGGCACCGAACAACGCATAGCCGGGCATGACCGCGGCCAGCGTGCAGCCGATCCCGAACACGGCGCAGGCACTCGCCAGCAGCGTGACCTTGGGTTTCGCGCGCCGGACATAACGGAAGCCGTCGGCGAGGCCCGCGCGGCTGTGGGGCGTCTTCTCTTTCCGGTGCAGCTCGTGCAGGCGCAGGCGGCTCAGCGAGCCGATCACCGCCGCGAAGGATGCCGCGTTGATCAGGAACACCCAGCCCGAGCCCACCGCCGAGATCAGGCCGCCGGCGATGGCCGGGCCGATCATCCGCGCGGCGTTGAAGGACGTGGAGTTCAGCGCCACGGCATTGGACAGGTCCGCCTCGCCGACCAGTTCCGAGACGAAGGTCTGGCGCGCCGGCGCGTCGAACGCGGTGACGCAGCCCAGCAGGAAGGCGAACAGGTAAACATGCCAGGGCTGCACCAGCCCGGTGACGGTGAGGATGCCCAGCCCCAGCGCCAGCGCGCCCATGGTGGCCTGCGTCGCGAACAGGAGCTTGCGCCGGTCGAGGTGATCTGCCGCGTAGCCGGTGAGCGGCAGCAAGAGCATCTGCGGCCCGAACTGGAGCGACATGACGATGCCCACGGCGGTCGCGTTGTGGCGCGTGAGATGGGTGAGGACGATCCAGTCCTGGGCGGTGCGCTGCATCCATGTGCCGATGTTGGATACGATGGCGCCGCCGGCCCAGACGCGGTAGTTGAAGGTGCGCAGTGAACGGAAGGTGCTGGCCACTATGGTGTGCCCCGGTTCGCGGTCGTGCGGGCGGGGCCGGTCATGCGCGGGTTCGGCCTAGCAGTGCGATGATTTCCTGCGTGGTGCCGGTCTCGCCCAGCCGCGGGAAGATGCGCGTGACGCTGTTGGCATGGGCGTCGGGGTTCATGTCGGTCATGGCATCCACGGCCAGGGTAACGTTGAAGCCGAGTTCCTGCGCCTGGCGCGCGGTCGATTCGACGCCGATGCTGGTGGCGATGCCGGCAATCACGACCTGCGTGACGCCCAGGCTCCTGAGATGCGCCTCAAGGCCTGTGCCGGTGAACGCGCCCCAGGTCCGCTTCGTCACAAGGTGGTCCGCGGGCTGCCGGTTCAGTTCGGGGACCAGGTCGGTCCACCCGGGCGGCAGCTGCCCGAGGTTGCGGGCCTGTTCGGCCCGGCCCGGGGCGCCGCCGGCCACGTTCACGAGTACTACCGGCAGGCCGTGGCCGCGGAAGGCGCTGGCCAGTGCGCTGGCGTTCTCCACGATCCCGCCCACCGGATGCACGGTGGGGTATGACACGATGCCCTGTTGCAGGTCGATGACGATGAGGGCGGTCCTGGGGTCGAGCGTGGTCGTTGTCATGCTGTCTTCCTTGCGGTGATCAGGGCGATGGTGGTTGTGCGCAAGCGGCTTGCCGGGAGTCAGGACTCCACCAGCCGCGCGAGCAGTCCGACGACCCCCGCGAGCTGTTCTTGCTCTGCCGGGGCGAGCTTGGTTTCGATGGCGTGGAACAGCCAGTCCTCGCGCGCCGCGCGGCCGGCCCTGACTGCTTCCACGCAGGCCGGCGTGAGGGACAGGACGGTTTGCCGCCCGTCCGTGGGGTCCGGCGCGCCGCTGACGAGTCCGGCGCTCTTCAGGGCGGATACGGTTTCGCCCATGGATTGCGGGCGCATGCCCTCGGCGCGTGCGAGGGCCGACACCGTGGCCGGCCCGTCGCGCTCCAGTCGCAGCAGTACGCGCAGCTGGGTCCAGCTCAGATGGCTGAAATGCGACTTTTCGCGCAAGCGCCGGGTCAGTTTGCCGAGTACGACCCGCAGCTCCGCCGCCAGGGCATGCGCCGTGTCGGAATCGCTGTGTGGAGCGTTCATGGTGGGAGGGAGATGTGAAGGGTGTCTGTGAAGGTTACCTTCACAAATGGGCGGCAGTCAAGGCGCCACCGGGAATGTGACGCCAGGCGCAAGGCCGGCCGCAAGGGGCAGGCCTGGGGTGGTCCGGTCAGAGTCCGGTAGCGATGTCGAGTCCGGCGAGCACCACGATGCAGCTAAGCGCCAGCATGGCCGACGAGTGTTGCCCGAAATAGACCAGTGCGGCAGCGGACCAGCTTGCCACGGCAAATACGGCGAAACGTTTCATGCTGTCATCGCCGGGGCCGGCGACCTACGGATGAAAAAAAACCCGCCCACGAGGGGCGGGTTGAATCCATGTCTTGGAGACAAGGAGGAGACAGGGGCTAGTATAAACCCTAGGTGTACCGAATCCAATACCCGGATTGGAGCGATTGCTCAAAAACACTGTTGCAACAGCGCATCGTGCACATCCGCGCGCATTGCGGCGCCTGATGCGCCGCATGGCGGGGCGGCCTGCGTGGCGGTGCTCCAACATCGAAGATTGACCTCGTCACGCCTGTTGCTCATCCGGCACCCGGTACGTTGCCAGCCAGACGCGCCTGCCCGTTGAAATAGGCAAGGTTGCCCGCGAAGAACAGCGCAAGCAGCATCGCCGCGATGCCCCAGGCCAGCGGCGGCAGCCACGGCAGCACGGCGGCGACGTCCGGGTGCCTGCCCGCGCCGGCGGCCATCATGGCGATGCGCATGAAGGCCGCCAGCGCGGACAGCGCGAAGACCAGGCCGGTAAACCTGCCTTCGCGCCCGACACGGCCGGCATCCAGGGCCGCATTGGCGGCCGTGCCGAAGATCACGCCCCATAAGCCGCCCGCGGCGCATTGCATGACCAGCACCCAGGCGAGCGATGGCGCGGCGGTGAATCCGCAAAGCGCGAGCGCGCCGAGCGCGGTGGCCGCCAGCAGCAGCACGTGCGCGGGGCATCGCCTGAAGACCGCCGCGCGCGGCAGCAACACGCAGACGGCAAAGCCGATCCAGAAGGCCGGCATGAAACGCGCCAGATCGGCAGCCGGCGCGAAGCGCATGTAGGCCGGCGCCGAATTGACGGCGGTGTGGACCTGGAATCCCAGCGCCAGGCTCCACACGGCAGCAAAGAACAGCCAGGCGGCGCGGATTTTCTCGCCAGGCGCGCCTTGCCTGTCGGCGGCACCGGGCTCGGGCAGATGATCGAGCCAGCGCAACGCCATGACGGCGGCGACCAGCCCCGCGCTTGCCACGGCAAACGGCAAGGTCGGCGAAACGTGGCGCATCCATATGGTCAGCATGGGCGCCAGCGCGGCAGCCACGCCCAAGCCCAGGAGCGAGCACGCCACAAGGAAGGGTGCCGCCGACCGGTGTGTCCTCCTGGCGATGATCACCATCGGCGGCGCGCGCAGCGCGGACGATGTCGCGGCCCATAGCGCGGTCAGTCCGATCAGGAGGATGGGTGAAGTCGTCCTGGGCAGCAGGACAAAGGCAGCGCCCGAGGCTACGCTCAGGGCCAGGATCCAGCCGCCCAGATGCCGCATGGCATTCGCGACGCGGTCCGCCGCGATGCCAAGCGCGCAATCCGTCGCGACGAAGATCGCCTGGTCCATCAGCAGGATCCAGGCGATATGCTGCTTCGCAATGCCAGCTTGCGCCGCCAGCTGCGGCAGGAACGCGAGGTAGAGCGTCCACGTGACCGCAAGCAGGAATTGCACAGCGCAGAAGACCACGGCGCGCATTTGTCTCACCGATCCGACTCGTCGGTACGCAGCCGATGAACGGGGGCTTCATCGGGGGCCGTGCGGCGGCACTTCCCCGACGCCACGCACTTCGTAGCTAAGCATAGAACAGGCTTCCGGCACCGGAAAGCGCCTACTCGACCGTCACGGACTTGGCCAGGTTGCGGGGCTTGTCGATGTCGGTGCCGCGGGCCAGCGCGGTATGGTACGCAAGCAGCTGCATGGGAATCGTATGCAGGATCGGTGACAGCGGCCCGTAGTACTCGGTGAGGCGAAGCACTTCGATGCCGGGGCTTGGCGCGATGCCGCAGTCGCTGTCCGCGAACACGAACAAGCGTCCGCTGCGCGCGCTGACTTCGTGCATGTTCGACTTGAGTTTTTCCAGCAGGCGGTCGTTGGGCGCGACCGCCACCACCGGCATCTCGTTGCTGACCAGCGCCAGCGGGCCGTGCTTGAGTTCCCCGGCAGGATAGGCCTCGGCATGAATGTACGAAATCTCCTTCATCTTCAGCGCCCCCTCCATGGCCACCGGATAATGCATGCCCCGGCCGAGGAAGAGCATGTTCTCCCGGCCTGCCAGGAGCTCCGACCACGCCATGATCTGCGGCTCGAGGGCCAGCACCTTGCCTATGGCGTCCGGCAGGTGGCGCAGCGCCCGCAGGTGCTGCTGCTCGTCGTGCTCGGAGAGGCGCTGGCGGATCTGTGCCAGCGTCAACGCCAGCAGGAATAGCGCGACCAGCTGCGTGGTGAACGCCTTGGTGGACGCCACGCCGATCTCGACCCCCGCGCGCGTGATGAAGGTCAGGGCGCATTCGCGCACCAGCGCGCTGGTGGGAACGTTGCAGATCGCCAGCGTGTGCTGCATGCCTTGCCGCCTGGCGACTTCGACCGCGCCGAGGACGTCGGCCGTCTCGCCGCTCTGCGATACCGCGACCACGAGGGTGCGCGGGTTGGGCACGCTCTCGCGATAGCGGTACTCGCTGGCGATCTCGACGCTGACCGGCAGTCCGGCCAGGCTTTCGATCCAGTACTTGGCGGTCAGCGCGGCATGGTAGCTGCCGCCGCAGGCCAGCAGCAGCACCGAATCCACGCCATTGAACACGCGCCACGCCTTGTCGCCGAACAGCTCCGGCATGATGGCGGTGACATCCTGCAAGGTGTCGGCAACGGCCTGCGGCTGCTCGAAGATCTCCTTCTGCATGTAGTAGCGGTAGGGGCCCAGCTCGGCGCTGCTGCCGTGCGCCGCCACCTGCTGCACGGGGCGCTCCGCGCGCTGGCCGGCCGCGTCGACGATCCAGTAGCGATGCAGCTGCACATCCACCACGTCGCCGTTTTCCAGGTAGACGATCCGGTCCGTGACATTGGCCAGCGCCATGGCATCGGAGGCCAGGAAGTTCTCGCCTTCGCCCACGCCCACCACCAGCGGCATGCCGTTGCGGGCGCCCACCAGGCGGTGCGGCTCGTCGCGGCACAGCACCGCGATGGCAAAGCTGCCGCGCAGCCGGGCACCGCCGCCTTCACCGCCTCGAACAGGTCGCCGTCATAGAGCTGATCGACCAGGTGCGCGATCACCTCGGTATCGGTCTGGCTGGCGAAGACATAACCGCTGCTCTCCAGGCTGGCGCGCAGCTCCTCGTGGTTCTCGATGATGCCGTTGTGCGAGAGCGCGATACGCGCCGCATCCTCGCGCGGCGAGAAGTGCGGATGGGCATTGTCGGTGACCGGCTTGCCGTGGGTTGCCCAGCGCGTGTGGGCGATGCCGGTGTACCCCTGCAAGCCCTGCCGGGCGATGTCCGCCTGCAGGGCGGCGACCCGGTCCACGCTGCGCGCGCGCACCAGCTTGCGATCCGAATGCAGCGCGACACCGCACGAGTCGTATCCGCGGTACTCCAGCCGCTTCAGGCCCTCGACAAGATTCGGGAYGATATCCCGCTGCGCGACGGCGCCAACGATTCCGCACATATTGCTTCCCTTTCGTGATCAGCCTAACTGGCAGTGGTCAGGATGGTAGGGTGGGTGTTATGTAATTTTCTTTCATTATTTAAAGGCCAATGAAATAATCGAGCTACTAGTATTCATGGTGAAATTTTCTTTCATCTCAATGCGGCTTGATATGGAGTATTCGTGACTGGCGTGCCCCTGGACGATCTCGATCTGCGCATCCTCAGGATCCTGCAAACGGATTCGGCGATCTCGAACACCGAGCTTGCCGAGCGTGTGCATGCGTCCGCGCCGACATGCCTGCGGCGGGTGCGCAGGCTCAAGGAGAGCGGCGTCATCCAGCGGGAGATCGCCGTGCTGGACCACCACAAGACCGGCACGCCGCTGACCGCGATCATCGAGATCAGCCTGGACCGCCAGACCGCCGAGGACCACGACGCCTTCGAAGCCTATATCTGTGCCGAGGCGGCGGTCACCCAGTGCTACCGGGTATCGCCCGGCCCGGATTTCGTCGTCACGGTGGAACTGGCCGACATGGCTGCCTACGACGCGTTCGCACGCCGGCTGTTCGCCGGGGCTTCGAACGTCCGCAACGTGCGCACGTTCTTCTCCACGCATCGGGCCAAGTTCGAGGCGAATGCGCCGGTGGGCGGGAATGTGGGTGGCCGAGATTAGGGCGGAAGTCCGGATTTGACATGRGCGTGCGGCTGCTGGAGAATCCCACACGTCACCCCAAACAAGGGTGGCCGGGCGTGGAAACCCGAAATTCGTCACAAGCGGACTGCCGCTATCTGCGGCATTTTTTTCGTCCGTTGCGTTCGCGCGCGCCTATAGCTTTCCTATGGCGGGCCGGGCGGGGCAGCTCTCGGGCTGGCCGGAGCTTGTGACGCCGGTATTTCCACCTCCGCTGCGGGCCCGCCACCCTCACGTGGAAATGAGCGGCGGGCCGTCCATGAAGTCACTGGAGGCCGTCATGCCTAGTACTTTTGCTCGTTCTGAGCCATCCACTCATATCGATCCACCAGCGTTCGCTCTTCCCCGGCAAGCTGATCTGATAGCAGAACTGATTCAAGTCACCTTTCCTGCGGATACCCCGGAGCGACTGCGGGTGCAGGAACTGGCCTGTCAACTTGACGAAGCTCGCAGCAGCATCCAGTGCGCCGCGCAGGACGGCTGTGATGCATTGCTGCGTGTCAGTGCAGGGATTGGCGCAGTGCTGCGGCTGCTCGAAGCGGACGGCGATTTGTCCGCCCCCGGTCACGAGGTGCACTGCCTGCTTGCGCCACTCAAGGCGCAGCTCGACGTGGCCGTGAACCGGGTGCAGGCGATGCTGTAAAGGGCAGGGCACACCAACGGCGACGCCGGGATGGCGCTGCCGTTCTTTCCTAGGTGGCGCTCTTGGGGTGCGCGGCGTCTGCCGCCGGCGATCGCAGGAACGTCTTCGTGATGGGAGGAGGGAGGTGGCGGCCCGGTCACGACCCGGGCCGCGAAGCCGAGGCGGGGCGCGCGCCCCACCGCGGATAACGCCAATCAGACCACGGTAGCCAGCGCCAGCGTCAGCAACAGCGCCACCACGGAGATGATCGTCTCGCAAACCGACCACGTCTTGAAAGTCTGGGCCACGGTCATGTTGAAGTACTCCTTCACCAGCCAGAAGCCGCCGTCGTTGACGTGCGACAGGATCAGCGAACCGGCGCCAGTGGTCAGCACCAGCAGTTCGGGGCGCGTGCCCGGCACGCTGGCCGCGATTGGCGCGACGATGCCCGCGGCCGTGGTCATGGCCACGGTGGCCGAGCCGGTGGCGATGCGGATCAGCACGGCGACCAGCCAGCCCAGCATCAGCACCGAGACATGCGCGCCGGTGGCGACGTCGACGATGGCGTTGGAGATGCCGGAGTCGCGCAGCACGCGGCCGAAGCCGCCGCCGGCGCCGACCACCAGCGTGATGATGGCGGTGGGCGCCACGCATTCGTTGGTGAACTTGAGGATGCTCTCGCGGGTGAAGCCGCGGGCCTTGCCGAAGGTGTAGAAGCTGACCAGCGCAGCGATCAGCAGGGCCATCACCGAGTTGCCGATGAGCTTGAAGAAGTCGTTGGCGAAGGTCTTCGGCGTGGTGAACAGGTCTGCCCAGCTACCGATCAGCATCAGCGCCACCGGCAGCAGGATGGTGAACACCGTGATGCCGAAGCTCGGCAGGTCGTGCGTGCCGGGGCTGTCTTCCTCGGTGAACTGCGCGGCCAGCGGATTGACATCGGGCAGCTTGACGTAGCGGTCCATCAGGCGCGCGAACAGCGGGCCGGCGAGGATGGCGGTGGGAATGCCCACGATCAGCGCGTACATGATGGTCTTGCCGATGTCGGCGCCGTAGGCCGTCACGGCCAGCAGCGCTGCCGGGTGCGGCGGGATCAGCCCGTGCACGACCGACAGGCCGGCCACCATCGGGATGCCGACCAGCACCATGGAGGTGCCGGTGCGCTTGGCGACGTTGAAGGCGATCGGCACCAGCAGCACGAAGCCGACTTCGAAGAACACCGGCAGGCCGACGATGAAGGCGATGGTGACCATGGCCCAGTGCACGTTCTTCTCGCCGAAGAAATCGATCAGGGTGCGCGCGATGCGCTCGGCGCCGCCGGATTCCGCCATCATCTTGCCGAGCATGGTGCCCAGGCCGATGACCAGCGCAATGTGCCCGAGCGTGCCGCCGACCCCGGCTTCGAACGATTTCACGATGTCGCCCATCGGCATGCCCACGGCAAAGCCGAGCAGTACCGAGACGACCACCAGGGTGATGAAGGGGTTGAGCTTGAACTTCGCGATCAGCACGACCAGTGCGATCACGGCGATCAGCGCATACAGCAATAGTGTGGTTCCTGTTACGGCGCCCATGTTGTCTCCTGTGTGCGGGGTCCGCCGGCGAGCCCGGCGGGGCTCACCCGCGTCCGCTATGAAAATGGCCGCGTGGCGGCCGGTTTAGTGTTTTGCTTGCGCTTGGCCGGTCTCAGGCCACCGGCTTCTTGTAGGCGATGCAGTCCACCTCGACCTTGCAGTCCACCACCATGCTGGACTGCACGCAGGCGCGCGCCGGCGGGTTGGCACCGAAGTATTCCTTGAAGATCCTGTTGAACGAGGCGAAATCGCGCGCGTCGTCCAGCCACACGCCGCAGCGCACCACGTGCTCGGGGCCGTAGCCGGCCTCGGCCAGGATGGCCAGCACGTTCTTGATGGCCTGGTGGGTCTGGGGCACGATGCCGCCGTCGATGACCTCGCCGGCCACCATCGGCACCTGGCCGGAGACGTAGAGCCAGCCGTCGGCGGCTACCGCGCGGGCAAAGGGCATGTGCTGGCCACCGGTGCCGGTGCCGCCTTCGACGCCGAAGCGCTTGATTTCCATGGAAACTCCTGAATCTGATCGTTGATCGGTGATGGTTGATTGACCGGGTGTCGGGTCGCCTGCGGGCTGTCGGTGCGCCGTCAGTGCGCCGTCAGTGCGCGGTCGGGGCGTCCTCGCCGGCGGGCCTGGCGCGGGCCAGGAAGCGGCCGGCGCGCACGCCGGTTGCCTTGCGCTGCTGCCACGACAGTTCGCCGTTGACCCACACCGCGGCGATCCCTTCGGCCGGCTGCATGGGGTCGGTGAAGCTGGCCGCGTCGCGGATGGTGGCGGCGTCGAACAGGACCAGGTCGGCCCAGTAGCCTTCGCGCACGAAGCCACGCTGCGCCAGGCCGAAACGCTCGGCCGACAGGCCGGTCATCTTGTTGACGGCCACCGCCAGCGGGAACAGCTCGCGGTCGCGCGCGTAGTGGCCGAGCACGCGGGGAAACGCGCCCCACAGGCGCGGGTGGGGCAGCGGGTCGTTGGGCAGGCCGTCCGAGCCGACCACCGTGGCGGGGTGGCTGAGGATGCGGTCCACGTCCGCGTCTTCCATGCAGTGATAGACCGCGCCGGCAGGCTGCAGGCGACGCGCGGCGTCTTCCAGGCTCGTCTCCCATTCGGCGGCGATGTCGGCCAGCAGGCGGCCGCCCATGTCGGGGTGCGGCTCGGACCAGGTGACCTGGATGTCGAAGTCGCCGGTGACCTGCTTGAGGTCGAGCGTGGAGGAACTGGCGGTGTAGGGATAGCAGTCGCAGCCCACCGGCTGCCAGCGCTGCGCGCGCTCCAGCGCGTCCAGCACTTCCGCGCTGCGGCCCCAGTTGTCCAGGCCGGCGCATTTCAGGTGCGAGATCACCACCGGCACGCGCGCATGGCGGCCGATGCGGAACGCTTCGTCCATGGCCTCGAGGATCTCGGCAAACTCGCTGCGCAGGTGGGTGGCATAGAGTGCGCCGGCGCGGGCCAGCGGTTCGGACAGCGCCAGCACTTCGTCGGTGGTGGCGGAAAACGCATTGGCGTAGGCCAGCCCGGTGGACAGGCCCAGCGCGCCGTGCGCCAGCGCATCCTCGAGCTGCGCGCGCATGGCCGCGGTTTCCTCCGGCGTGGCGGTGCGGTCGAGCCGGTCCATATGATTGCTGCGCAGCGCGGTATGTCCGACCAGCGCCGCCACGTTGACGGCGGGTTGCGCGTCTTGCACGGCCCGCACGTAGGCGCCGAAATCCGGGTAGCGGAACGCGTCGGCGCTGCCGAGCAGGTTCATGGGGTCGGGCGGATCGCCGCGCAGCGTGACCGGCGCGGCGCTGATGCCGCAGTTGCCGACGATTACCGTGGTGACGCCCTGCGAGAGCTTGGGCGTCATCTCGGGCTGGCGGACCACATTGGTGTCGTCGTGGGTATGCACGTCGATGAAGCCGGGGGCGAGCACGAGGCCATCGGCCTGCACCACGTGCGCGGCGCTGCCGGGGTCGATGCCATCGGCGCCGTCTTCCAGCATGGCGATGCGCGCGATGCGCCCGGCGCGCAGCGCCACGTCGGCCAGGCGCGCTTCGGCGCCGGACCCGTCCAGCACGGTGGCGCCGCGGATGAGGGTGTCGAACAGTTCGGGCATGTCAGTCTCCGAGCGGCTGGCGGCTGTCCGCGGCGACGCTGCCGCGGTGCGTGTCGAGCACGAGCTTGAGCCGGCGCAGCTGGTCCTGGCTCTGGTCCTGCTGCAGCAAGGCAAGCTGGGTGGACAGCACGTCCATCACCAGCAGCATCGCGTAGCGCGAGGCCGAGGGCTTGAATATGAAATCGGTTTCGAGCGTGCGCACCGGCAGCAGCACGTCCGCGCGCGCGGCCAGCGGCGAGCCCAGCGCGGTGACCGCCACCAGGCGCGCACCGTATTCGCGGGCGATGTCGCAGCTGGCGATCATCTCGGGCACGCTGCCGGTGGCTGAGAAGGCGAGCACGACATCGTCCTTGTGCAGGGTGGCAGCCACCATCTTCTGCAGCAGCGCATCCTGGTAGCTGGCCACGGGACGGCCCAGGCGGGCCAGGCGGTAACGCGCCTCGTCGGCCATGAAGGACGAGCCGCCACCCATGCCAAAAGCGTAGACCATGCGCGCATCGAGCAACAGGCGCGCGGCGCGCTCGATATGGGCGGGATCGATCAGCTTGCGGTTGACCTCGAGTGAGTCCAGGATATCCGCATGGATGCTGTCGGCCAGCGTGGCCGGAGCCGGCTCGGCCGTGCGGGCGCCCTGCGCCTGCAGGAAACGCTGGCCCACGGCAGTGGCCTGCGCCAGGCGCAGCTTGAGATCGCGCACGTCGCGGCAGCCGATGGCCTTGGCGAAGCGCGTCACGCTGGCTTCGCTGACGCCGGCCTTGCGCGCCAGTTCGTTGATGCTGGTGGCGGCGGCGCCGGCAAGATCCTCCAGGATCACCTGGGCGACCTTCTGCTCGGCCAGGCGCAGCGTGGGGCCACGTTCGGCGATGCGGGACAGGATGTCGAAGGGCGCGGACATGGGCAGGCGGGCGTGAGGTCGTGAGGTCGTGGGCCGGGTAATGAACTGCGTCGCCGGCTTTGGATGTTACTTTATAACAAGGATGAAATATCGTAATTTCAAGGCTATCATTACGTCAATCGGAATTTTTCACAGCGATGACAGACATGCATGAAATAAAGTACCAAGCCGGCACGATCGATCCGCTCAACAAGGCGCTGGGCAAGCTGGAGACGCCGCTGGCGCCCGACGCGGCAGGCCAGGTCGGCTGGCAACTGCTGAGCGAGGACCTGAGCCTGCCGGCGGCGGTACTGTATGAAGAACGCCTGGCGCATAACCTGGAATGGATGCGTCGTTTCATGCACGAATATGGCGTGCAGCTGGCGCCGCATGGCAAGACGACCATGGCGCCCAAGCTGTTCGCGCGCCAGCTGGCGGCCGGCGCCTGGGGCATCACGCTGGCTACCGCGCACCAGACCGCCGCAGCCTACGCGCACGGCGTGCGCCGCGTGCTGATGGCCAACCAGCTGGTGGGCCGCCGCAATATGGAGATCGTTGCCGACCTGCTGCGCGACCCGGATTTCGAGTTCTTCACGCTGGTGGATTCGGCCGAGCTGGTGGACCAGCTCGGCGCCTACTTCAGCAGCCGCGGACAGGCGCTCCAGGTCTTGCTGGAGCTTGGCGTGGCGGGTGGCCGCACCGGCGTGCGCGACGCGCAGCAGCAGCAAGCCGTGCTGGCCGCGCTGGCGCGCTGGCCGGGCGTGCTGTCGCTGGCGGGCGTGGAAATCTATGAAGGCGTGCTCAAGGAAGAAGCGGATATCCGCGCCTTCCTGCGCCGCACCGTGGCGGTCACGCGCGAGCTGTTCGCGGCCGGGCGCTTCGGCCGCAGCCCGGTTGTGATGTCGGGTGCCGGTTCGGCCTGGTACGACGTGGTGGCGGAGGAGTTCGCGCGCACCGAGATCGGCGCGCCGATCGATATCGTGCTGCGCCCTGGCTGCTACCTGACGCATGACGTGGGCATCTACCGCGCCGCGCAGCAACGCATCCTGGCCAGCAACCCGGTCGCGCAGAAGATGCGCGAAGGCCTGCTGCCGGCACTGCAGCTGTGGGCGTACGTGCAGTCGATTCCCGAGCCGGACCGCGCGATCATCGGCATGGGCAAGCGCGACGCGGCCTTCGACGCCGGCATGCCGATCCCGGCCCAGGTCTACCGGCCTGGCACGGCGGCGCCGGCCGCGGTGCCGGCGCACTGGGAAGTGACCGGCATGATGGACCAGCACGCCTACCTGCAGATCCGTGCGGGCGATGACATCAAGGTGGGCGACATGGTCGCCTTCGACATCTCGCATCCGTGCCTGACCTTCGACAAATGGCGCCACATCCCGGTGCTGGACGGCAGCCTGCGGGTGACCGACATCGTCCAGACCTTCTTCTGAACCCGGCCAGCGCGAACGGAACAACGCAAACCCAAGGGGACGCCTGCACCATGAGCATCGACATTCTCGCTTTCGGCGAGGCGCTGGTGGAATTCAACCAGCAGCCCGACGATCCCACCCGCTACCTGCAGGGCTTTGGCGGCGACACTTCCAACTTCTGCATTGCCGCGGCGCGCCAGGGTGCCCGCACCGGCTATATCAGCGCGGTAGGAGCAGACACCTTCGGCGAGCGCCTGCTGGCCTTGTGGACGCAGGAACGCGTCGATACCCGCCATGTGCGCATCGATGCGGGTGCGCCGACCGGCGTGTATTTCGTTACCCACGATGCGCATGGACACCGCTTCGACTACCTGCGCAACGGTTCGGCGGCCAGCCGCTACAGCCACGAAAACCTGCCGCACCATGCCATCGCCGAGGCGCGCTACCTGCATGTGTCCGGCATCAGCCTGGCCATCAGCACCCATGCCTGCGACGCCGGCCTGGCGGCCATGGAACACGCGCGCAAGGCCGGCGTGCGGGTGACGCTGGACACCAATCTGCGGCTGCGCCTGTGGACGCTGGCGCGGGCGCGCGGCATCATGCGCGAGGCCTTCGCGCTGACCGACGTGTGCCTGCCGAGCTGGGACGACATCACCGTGCTGACCGGCCTCAACGACCGCGATGCGATCGTCGATTACCTGCTGGGCTGCGGTATTGGCCTGGTCGCGCTCAAGCTGGGCGAGGAGGGCGCCTACGTGGCGACGCCCGAAGCGCGCACGCTGGTGGCCCCATACCCGGTGCGCCCGCTCGATGCCACCGGCGCGGGCGACTGCTTCGGCGGCAGCTTCGTGGCGCGCCTGGCGGCCGGCGACGATCCCTTCGAGGCCGCGCGTTATGCCAACGTGGCGGCGGCGCTTTCCACCACGGGCTATGGCGCGGTGGAGCCGATCCCGACCACCGACACCGTGCTGGCGCGGCTGGCGCAATCGGTATCGGTGATCGCGTGATGCCTGCGCCGGCATGGTCCGCGCGCGGCGGCTGACCTGCTCGCTGACCGACCTGAGATACCCGAAGTACCCGAAGTACCCGAAGTACCCGAAGTACCCGAAGTACCCGAAGTACCCGAAGTACCCGAAGTACCCGAAGTACCCGAAGTACCCGAAGTACCCGAAGTACCTGAAGTACCTGAAGTACCTGAAGTACCTGAAGTACCCGGCTTTCCTGACCCTTCTCGACTGAATATTGCACCATGCCAACTCAATCCTCTCCGCTGATCGAACGTTTCGCTGGTGTGCCGGTGATCCCGGTGCTCGAATTCTCTTCCGTCGATGAAGCGCTGCACGTCAGCGAAGCGCTGATCGGCGGCGGCCTGCCCGTGCTGGAGATCACGCTGCGTACGCCAGTGGCCATGGAAGCCCTCAAGGCGGTCGCTGCTGCCTTCCCTGACGCCGTGGTCGGCGCGGGCACGGTGCTCACGCCGGCCCAGCTCCAGGCCGTGGGCGAGGCGGGTGCGAAGTTCGCCGTGTCGCCGGGGCTGACGCCGGCGCTTGCCGTGGCCGCGCAAGGCGCCGGCGTGGCGCTGCTGCCGGGCGTGGCTACCGCCAGCGAGGCCATGGCCGCGCTGGAAAGCGGTTTTCAGTTCCTGAAGTTCTTCCCGGCCGAGGCCGCGGGCGGCATCCCGATGCTCAAGTCACTGTATGGCCCGCTGTCGCAACTGCGCTTCTGCCCCACCGGCGGCATCGACGCGGCACGGGCGCCGTCCTACCTGGCCCTGCCGAACGTGGTGTGCGTGGGCGGCTCGTGGGTGGTGCCGAAGGACGCCGTGGCCAAGGGCGACTGGGAACGCGTGCGTACCCTGGCGCGCGAGGCCGCCGCACTGCGCAAGGCAGCCTGAGCAGGCCCGGGGCGCAAGAACGGGCCGGTGCGCTCACTCCCTTTGTCCCCTGCGTCGGACAAAGGCGGATAGCCGCGCGCCGCGCCAGGCTCTAAGCTTGGGGTATCCCGACAGCCGGAGTCAGCATGCTGGCGCGTTTTGCGGTGACGGYGGCGGCAACGGCTCCGGATAAAGAGCGCGCGGCCTGCGGCCTGCGGCCTGGCGCCGCATGGGTACGCCGCTTCGGCCGCGCCCTGGCCTGCGCACTGGCGTTGTTCGCCCAGGGCTGCGCCAGCCTGCCGCAAGACGTGCCGCGCCAGCAGAGCGCTGCCTTGGCCGATTCCGGCGGCACGGCGCTGGGCCGGCTGGTGGCGCAGAGCTCGCCCGACCCGGCGCTGTCCGGCTTCCACGTGGTCGTCTCCGGCGAGGAAGCGTACGGCACCCTCATCACGCTGGCGGACCGCGCCACGCGCACGCTGGACCTGCAGTACTACATCATCGATGCCGACGAATCCTCGCGCGAGATCCTGCGCCGTGTGCGCGCCGCGGCTGAACGCGGCGTGCGGGTGCGCATGCTGGTCGACGACCTGCACAGCGACGGCAAGGATCGCGCCTTCCTTCGTTTCGCGCGTCACCGGAATATCGAAGTCCGGATGTTCAATCCATTCCCGGCCGGACGGTTTTCCAAGTTCACGCGGATGCTGTCGTCCGCGGGGGATATCCGCCGCATCAACCGGCGCATGCACAACAAGGCCTTTATCGCAGACAACGCGCTGGCCATGACGGGCGGGCGCAATATCGGCAACGCGTATTTCCTGCGCGCGCCTGACGCCAATTTCGTCGACCTGGACGTGATCGCCGCCGGGCCGGCCGTGCGGCGGCTGTCGGCGGCGTTCGACAGCTACTGGAACAGCCCGCTGGCGGTGCCGGTGGAGGAACTGGCCTCAAGCGAGGAGCTGGCGGCAGCATCGCAGCCATCCACGGGCACCGGCGCCGCAGCGGCTTCCGGCGCGGGTAGCGCAGCGGGCGCGGCCAGGCCCGAGCAAGCCCTGGTCGACGAAGAAACGGAACGCAAGCGCTTCGAGGCCYAGGGCATGACGCCCCCGGGCCGCATCGATGCGCGCGCCAGCTTCCTGGGCCGCCAGCTCGCCGGGGGCGGCAAGCTGCCGCTGGAGTGGGCCGCCGCCAGCGTGATGGTGGATACCCCGAACAAGGCCTCGCCCGATCAGGCGCCCGAAGGCACCGATACCATGGTGGAGGAGCTGGGACGCATGCTCAGCGATGCACGCCAGGAGATCATCCTGATCTCGCCCTACTTCGTGCCTGGCGATGCCGGCGTGGCATGGATGGCCAAGCTCGTCAGGCAGGGTGTGAAGGTAAGGGTGCTGACCAATTCGCTGGCCGCCACCGATGCGCCGATCGTTCACGTGGGCTACAAGCGCTACCGCGAACCCATGTTGCGCGCCGGCGTGGAATTGCACGAACTGAAGGCGCACCCTGGCCGGCCGCAGAAAGCCGTTGGGGACTTTTCTTCATCGCAGGCCAGCCTGCACGTAAAGGCCGCAGTGGCGGACCGCAGCAACCTGTTCGTGGGTTCGATGAATTTCGATCCCCGCTCGGCCAGCCAGAATACCGAAACCGGCCTGATCATCCACAGTCCGCGGCTGGCGCAGCAAGTGGCGCAGCTGTTTGCCGGCGCGATCGACGACAACAGCTACCTGCTGCGCTTGTCCGATGCGGGCGCGGTGCAATGGGTCGATGGCAGGGGGGACAAGATGGTGGTGCTGGACACCGAGCCGGATACCAGTTGGTCCAGGCGGCTGTGGATCGATGTGATGGGGCCGTTTACACCCGAAGAGCTTCTGTGAAGGGCGTGCGGTCCCGGGCCCGCATGCAAAAAAAGGCCGGCGTGCACTGACGCCGGCCTTTTGCCGCCAGGCGACCATGCGGGCGCCTGCGCGCTGTCGCTTGGCTTACTTGCTGCGGTCAGCCGCGCCTTCGAGCTTCTGGCCGCCCTTCTGAATATCCTGTCCTAGGCCGGCCATGGTATTGCAGCCAGCAAGCAGGGTGGCAAACAGAACGCAGAAGATCCATCCTTTTTTCACGCCAGACTCCTTTCGGTCGATTTGTTCGCCGCAATTCTACAGTTGTTGCGGCGAAGCATCCCAGTGCCTTGCATGGCTTTTTGTAACTTTTTCGCTGCGCAACGCAGTCGGGGTAACGCCGAAAATACGGCCTACGACTGGTCCATCAATTCGCGCGCGCGTGCGCAGATGGCCGCATGCGTCTGCGCCAGCCATTGAACGGGAAAGGGCTGCGCGAGCAGGTAGCCCTGCATGCTGCTGCAACCCCAGCGGCGCACCTCGGCCAGCTGGCGGCGGGTTTCGATGCCCTTGGCGCAGACCGGCACGCCAAGCCGGTTTGCCAGTTCGCAGGCGGCCTGCAAGCGCGCCACGGCGGCGTTCTCGTGGTCGGGGCGGTCGCTGATGCCGATGCTGCGCGCGTTGAACGTCACCAGGTCGGGCTGCAGCCGCTCCAGGGTTGCGCGGCTGGCGCTTTCGCCCGGGCCGCCGGCAAAGTCGCTCAGGACAAAGCGCAGCCCGGCGCGGCGCAGGGTGTGGAGCTTGCCGGCGGCCACGGCGTCACCCTCGGGCACGGCTGCGGCGGGAATCTCCATGCAGACCCGGGTGGGGTCGAGATGCTGGCGCTCGAGCGTGCGCAGCAGGGTGTCGATCAAAGGTGTGCCGTGCAGCTGATTGCTCGAGACGAGGAAGCCCAGCTGGACAGGATCGGCGATGCCGGGACAATCGAGCAGCGGCAGCGCGGTTTCCATCATCCAGCGCGCCACGTCGCCCATCAGTCCCAGCGCTTCGAGCGCGGGCAGGAAGTCGTGCGGGGCCACGCGGCCGAACTCCGGGCTCTGCCAGCGCAGCCGGACGGTGTAGCCGGAAACCTGGGCGGTGTGCAGCGAGGCGCGCGCCTGCAGGTTCAGCGTGAGCTGGCCGCGCGCCAGCGCTTGCGGCAAGGCCGCCAGCAGCGGGGAGGATAGCGGCGCGGGCGCGGCAACCGCGCAGCCGGCAACGCCGTCACCGCCGCGCTTGCGCACGCGCAGCATGGCGTCAAAGGCCTCGTGCACACTGCGCTCGGCAGGCTTGTGGGGATCGTCCAGCGCCACGCCGACACTGCACGACAAGAAGAGCTCGAAGCCGTTCTGCCGGAACTGCCGCGC
This sequence comes from Cupriavidus sp. 05N40, assembly GCF_056397305.1. Lineage (NCBI taxonomy): Bacteria > Pseudomonadati > Pseudomonadota > Betaproteobacteria > Burkholderiales > Burkholderiaceae > Cupriavidus > Cupriavidus sp. 05N40. The sequence continues at coordinate 12,996 of NZ_JBFTND010000093.1, read as the reverse complement.
CAGCACGGTGGCGATGCCGCGAGCCAGGCGCAGCGCCGCTTCCGGCGCGTCGGCCCCCGGCGGCAGCGCCACGATGGCGCCGATATCAGCGTTGCCGAGCCAGGCCAGATCGGCAGGCTGCGCGTGGGCGGCGACGCGCGCGGCCGCCTGCGCGCGCACGCCGCCCGCCAGTTGCGGGCCGAGCAACTCGCTGGCGTGGGTAAACCTGTCCAGGTGGATCATCAGCACCGCGAAGCGCTGGGTGGCATGCGCCTGCTGTCGCCGTGCCGCCAGCATGGCGGCGAAATCACCGGTTTCGAGCGGGTCCACCTCCGGTGTGCCGACGGTGCCGTCTGCGTCTGGATGCATTGGGGGGTCCCTGTGTATGGCGTATAGCGCTGTCTTGCCGCGCGGCGCCCGTGGGCGGCACGGCATCAGACCCGATCATACGGTAGACCGGGCACGCCCCGAAGCGCGCGGGATACAGGGATTGTGCGGAGATGCGAGGACTTGACGGAGATCAAGTTTCGAAGGCCCGGCGGCCCGCGGTGGCGGACCGGGCGCAGCAGGCGGGGGCGGGCAGGGCAGGCCGCGCGGCAGGGCGCCTGCCGCGCGCCGGGCAAGGCGGGGTGTCAGCCCGTGGTTTCCGCGTCGGCGCCGTCCTCGGGCGGCACCTGGGAGGCGAGCACCTTGTCGATGCGCTTGCCGTCCATGTCGACGATCTCGTACTTCCAGTCGCCCCAGCGGACCGTGTCGCCAGTCTGCGGCAGCCGGCCCAGCAACAGCAGCAGCATGCCGGACAGCGTGTGATAGCGTTCCTTGGATTCCTCCGGCACGTGGCGCAGGCCGAGACGGTCTTTCAGCTCGGGGATCGGAATCAGGCCATCGAGCAGCCACGAGCCGTCTTCGCGCTGCACGGCCCATTCCTCGCCAGCGCTGTCCGGCTTGAACTCGCCGGTGATGGCTTCGACCAGATCCTGCAACGTCACGATGCCCAGCACTTCGCCGTACTCGTCGATGACGAAGGCCATCTGGCCGCCCGAGGCGCGGAAGTTCTCCAGCAACTCCATGCCGGTCACGCTCTCCGGCACAAACACAGGGGACTGCAGCACGGCGGTCAGATCGGTGGGCTCGCCGCGCAGGCGGCGGGCCAGCAACTGGCGCGCGCTGACCACGCCCAGCATGTCGTGCATGCCGCCGCGCACCACCGGGAAGCGCGAATGGTCGGATTCCTCGATGCGGCGCAGGTTTTCTTCCAGCGGCACTTCCACGTCCAGGCACACGACGTCGCCGCGTGGCACCATCAGCGATGTGAGCTGGCGGTCGTCGAGGCGGAACACGTTGCGCACCATGGTGTGCTCGTGCTGCTCGATGACGCCCGCTTCCGAGCCTTCCACCAGCAGCGCGTGGATTTCTTCCTCGGTCACCGCCGGGCCACGGCCGCTCTTCACACCGAGCAGGCGCAGCACCAGGCGCGTCGAGCTGGACAGGAGCTTGACGAACGGCGTCGAGGCCACCGCCAGGAAGGCAATGGGGCGCGACGCCAGGCGCGCAATGCTCTCGGGGGCCATCTGGCCGAGTCGCTTGGGAACCAGCTCACCCAGCACGATGGAAAAATACGTCAGGCCCGCCACCACGATGGCGGTCGCCACATAGCCGGCGGTGGACACCTGCATGCCAAAGCCCTGAAGCCACATGCCGAGCGGCTGCGCCAGCGTGGACTCGCCGACCACGCCGTTGAGCACGCCGATGGAGGTGATGCCGATCTGGACGGTCGACAGAAAGCGGGTGGGATCTTCGCCCAGCTTGATCGCCTCGATGGCGCCGCGGTCGCCCTCCTCGATCTGCTTTTGCAGACGGGCCTTGCGGGCTGTCACCAAGGCGATCTCCGACATGGCGAACAGGCCGTTGAGCAAAATCAGCGCCAGTATTATGGCAATTTCCATCAGGGTGCGCGCCCTGTGCGCGCAGGAGTTATCGAGGCCCAAAGCATAACATTGCTGTGTGTCCGCACTGCTTCAGACCGGGCCGGTGTGCTGCATGCTGTCCTTCATGCCCCTTCCTTCTCTTTCAGCCAGGGCCATGTGCCGATGCGGCACGGCCGCGCCGCATCCGGAATCCGGACGTTTGCGCCCTTCGGATTTCGGACGGACCCGCCTCCTGAAGTCGGTGTTCTACTTGAAATTGTCGATATAACACATTGATAAATAACGAAGATTATCATGGGTGCCAGTGCCGGCGCAGCGCCTGTGGACGAGCGTGTCGCCGTAGCGCGCCCGGCGACGATTACCTTGCAGGTAATGGCTGCGTGGCGGCGGCCGTGCTGTAATGCCGTCATGGATACCTTGACCCCCAGCTCCGAGACCGCAACCGACTTCCCCGGGCTCTTGCGCTACTGGCGTGCCAGGCGCGGCTACAGCCAGCTCGCGCTGTCGCTGGCGGCAGGGGTGTCGCAGCGCCATATCAGCTTCCTCGAATCCGGCCGCGCGCGGCCGAGCCGCGAGATGGTGCTGTCGCTGGCGGACCGCCTCGGCGTGCCGCTGCGCCAGCGCAACCGCCTGCTGCTGGCGGGCGGCTTTGCCCCCGCTTATAGCGAGCACGGCCTCGGCGCGCCTGCGCTGCAGATGGTGCAGCAGGCGGTGGCGCTGATCCTCAGCAAGCAGGAGCCTTATCCGGCGGTGGTGCTGGACCGGTTCTGGAATATGCTCGACGCGAACCAGGCCTATCGCAACATGATCCGCGTGCTGCTGGACGGCCGCGAGCCGTCCACGCTGGAGCAGGGCAGCGGGCGCATCAACCTGATGCTGACGGTGTTCGACCCGCAAGGGTTGTGGCCGGTGATCGAGAACGCCCGGCAGGTCGGGCGATACCTGCTGAGGCGGGTCTGGCAGGAACTGCAGACGCAGGCGCAGGACCAGACTGCGCGCGCCATCTTCAGCCGCATTTCGTCCTGGCACCCGGACATGCTCGGACCCGGCGGGGTGCCGCTGGCCGACGACGAGGCCGCCGGCGGCACCCCGCCGCCGATGCTGCCGGTTGCAGTGGCCGCCGGCGGCTTCCGGGCCGCGCTGTTTTCCACGCTGACCACGCTTGGCATTCCGCAGGACATCACGCTGCAGGAAATGCGCATCGAATGCTTCTTTCCGGCCGACGATGCCTCGCGCCTGGCGCTGGAAGCGCTTTCCAGCCAGACCGCGGCCGCGCCGCAGCCGCCGGGGCGCGCCAGGCAAGCCTTGCCGCACTCGTGCTAACATTCCGCTGCCGGCGCGCCCGCCAGTCCATTGGCGGCGCGCCGGCATCGTTACGTCTTCAGGGCGGGGTGCAAGTCCCCACCGGCGGTATGTCACCACAAGGTGGCGAGCCCGCGAGCGCCCGCATTCCCGTGCGGGGTCAGCAGACCTGGTGAGAGGCCAGGGCCGACGGTCATAGTCCGGATGAAAGAAGATGGGCGGTACAACCCGGCTGGATGCCAGGCATGCGCGCGCTCGCGCCTGCCCGGTTGAATTTGCCTGTGTTTTTCCGCTGATCCCCTGGAACGCCCACTTATCGTGATTCAAGGAGCGTTTCATGCTGTCCCTTCCCACCCAGGAAAACCCCGCCGTTACCGTTGCCTTCCCGGCCGTCGCCGAGGCCGACGCGCGTCCGCTTGGCGAGCGTATTGCCCAGGCGCTGGAGGCCATGCGCGAAGGCCGTCCCGTGGTGCTGCTCGACGACGACGACCGCGAGAACGAGGCCGACCTGATCCTTGCCGCCGAACGCCTGACCCAGGCCAATATGGCCATGATGATCCGCGAATGCAGTGGCATCGTGTGCCTGTGCCTGACGCGCGAGAAGGTTGCCAGCCTGGGCCTGCGCCCGATGGTGGAAAACAACCGCAGCCAGTACGGTACTGCCTTCACGGTCTCGATCGAGGCGCGCGAAGGCGTGACCACGGGCGTGAGCGCGGCCGACCGCATCACCACCATCCGTGCCGCCATCGCCGACGATGCGGGCCTGGATGCCGTGGTCAGCCCGGGCCACGTGTTTCCGCTGGTCGCGGTGGACGGCGGCGTACTGGCCCGCCGCGGCCATACCGAGGGCTCGGTCGAACTCGCCCGCCTGGCGGGCCTGGCGCCGGCCGCGGTGTTGTGCGAGTTGATGAACCCGGACGGCACCATGGCCCGCCGGCCGGAGGCGCTGACGTTTGCCGAGATGTACCGCCTGCCGGTGCTGACCATCGCGGACCTGGTGGCCTGGCGCGAGCAACAGGGCTGAGCCCGGCGCCCGCCTGCGGAGCGGGCCTGGCGCGCTGTGCGACAATGCGGCCTGTTTTTTTGGTCCAAACGAGGGTCCGTCCATGTCCTTGCGCGCCGCTTTTCATGCTGTTGTCGTGCTCGCGGCCAGCAGCTTCTGCGTTGCCGTCCACGCCGAGCCGTCCACCGGCGCGGCCCGCCGCCGCGGGCCTGTATCAATGCCAGGGTAGCAACGGCGGCACCGTGTTCCGTTCCACGCCGCGCGAAGGCTGCTCGGTGTTGGCCGCACCCGATCCCGCCGCGCCCGATCCGCAGCGCTGGCTGCCGCTGATGGGCGCCAACGGGGTGGTTTCCTATTTCGACAAGACYTCGGTGCGCCGCCGTGGCGCCGAAGTCGGCGTGGCTGTCATGCGCAATGCGCCGGCCGGGGTGATCCGCACCGCCAGCGGCGAGCCGATCCGTTCTTCGCTCAAGCGCATGATCTTCAACTGTGCGACTTCCATGTATGCCGTGGTCGAGCAGACCCTCTATCCGAAGCGCTACGCGCGCGGCGAGTCGCTCTATACCATCAGCGCGCCACAGGCCGGCATGCCCCAGTCTGCCGCAGGCGGCACCATTGCCGGCGAACTGCTGAGCCGCCTCTGCCATTAGGCGCGCTGTCGCCCCGCGCGCTGCATGCTGCGTCGCAATGTCGATAGGCGGGACGGCGCGTCAACCCATCGCTTCCCTGTCCCGTTGCTGGTAGTGACGAAGCGCATCAGCCCAAAGCCACCACGGCCGCAGGCAGGCTTCTTTTACAGCGGACCAGGAGGCTGACATGAAGAAGTGGATCGTGATGTTGACGCTGGCCATGTTCGGTGCGGGTGCCTATGCCCAGGCTTCGGCGCCGGCCGCGCCCGCGGCCGGTGACAAGCCGGCGGCAAGCTCGGACAAGATGTCCAAGAAGCCGGCCAAAAAGAAGAAGAACCATGCGCCGTCCGATACCGACAAGATGATGAATAAAGGCGCCTGAGCGCCATCAGTGAGAGGCGACAGGCAGCGGGCACGCTCAGGCGCGTGCCTGCTGCCGCAATAGTTCGCCGCGCCGCCCGCGTCCGCCATGCYGTGCCGTTCCGGCGCGTTGCCGCGTATGCGCGGGTACCGGTGCCCAGTGGCGATATGCCATCCGGGGGGACTGGCGCCGAGGCGAAAATCCATCGAGAGGCTACGGCCTCTCTTTTTTTTGCGTGCCTCTCGCCGGACGGTGCACTGCACGAACGCCCGAGGTGCGCCATGCGCTCTTTCGGGGCATCGTGGCGCGTGTTGACGAAGCCGAATCCATATCCTAGCGTTGCAGTTTCGGGTTCCGCTCGCATCTCTGCACGACATGCCGGGCTGCGCGTGGCGCCCGCGTGTCGAGTTGTTTTCCCGCTCTGCCATGACCCAGGCCACAGCCTGCAAAGACCATCGGGCGTCCTTCGCGCGCCGTTGCGCCCGGATCCGGGTGCGGACGCTTCGCGAGTACGGATCCGATGTGATGCGCGGGGCGGGAGGCCATGTGGAATGCGGCTTTGAGCAGACTGGGGTTTCAATTTGTTGCAAACGTTGCGTGATCGAAACGTGACTTTGAAGACTCGAATTGTTAAGGTCCTATTGCGCATTGCAACAAACCTGTTACGTTGCTAAGACATTAGCGAAATGTTGCGCCGCGAGCCCGTCCGGGTTTGCGCAAGCGGCTCACCGAAACTGCCGCGCATCGTTGCGATCACCGCCTTTTTGTCGCCTGGCTGAACGATGGTCCGCCTCTTGCTGCGGACCCTTGTCCTGCCGTTGCCTCCAACCCCGCCTGCCAATGGCATCCATGTCCGATAACGCTACCTTGCCGATCTCCGCAAACGCCCCACGCCGCCAGCCGGCGCTTGCCAGCGCACGCGCCGCGCGCCTGGGCAGGTGGTTGTGCGGTGGCATGCTGGCAGTCTGCGCGGTGGCCGCGCATGCGTTCGATTTCGAGACCGTGGCGGCGCGGGCACACCAGCTGGCCGCGAGCCCTTACAAGGCACCGGCGCAAAACCTGCCGCGCGAGTTGCGCGAGCTGTCCTACGAGCGCTATCGCGAGATCGAGTACAAGCCCGAGCGCTTTCAGTGGCGCAATGCCAAGCTGCCTTTCGAGCTGTCCTTCTTCCATGAAGGCACGGTGTTCGACCAGCCGGTGCGCATCAACGAGGTGGTCAGTGGCAGCGCGCGCGAGATCCGCTTCGATCCTGCAGCGTTCAACTATGGTCCGCACAAGGTCGACGCCGCCAAGCTCAAGACGCTCGGCTTCGCTGGCTTTCGCGTGCTGTATCCGCTGAACCAGGCCAAGGGCAAGGACGAAGTGGTGTCCTTCCTCGGCGCGAGCTATTTCCGCGCGCTCGGCAAGGACCAGTGGTACGGCCTGTCGGCACGCGGGCTGGCGGTGGACACTGCGCTCAACTCGGGCGAGGAGTTTCCGCGCTTCGTCGAGTACTGGATCGAGCGCCCGTCGCCGGCTGACAAGCAGTTGACCATCTACGCGCTGATGGATTCGCGCCGCATGAGCGGCGCCTACCGCATCGTCATCCGCCCGGGCGCGGAGACCGCGATGGAGGTGAAGTCGCGGCTGTTTCTGCGCGAGAACGTCACCAAGCTCGGCCTGGCGCCGCTGACCAGCATGTTCCTGTTCGGCGAGAACCAGCCCTCGCCGGTGCCCGACTACCGGCCCGAGGTGCATGACTCCGACGGCCTCTCGGTGCAGCTCGGCACCGGCGAATGGGTGTGGCGCCCGCTGGGCAATCCCAAGCGTTTGCTGGTGACATCGTTTGCCGCCACCAATCCGCAGGGCTTCGGGCTGATGCAGCGCGACCGCGAATTCAGCAGCTACCAGGAGATCGGCGCATGGTACGAGCGGCGCCCGAGCGCTTGGGTCGAGCCCAAGGGCAACTGGGGCTCGGGCCGGGTGGAGCTGGTGCAGATCCCTACGCCCGACGAGACCAATGACAACATCGTGGCCTACTGGGTGCCCGACAACCCGYCCAAGCCCAGGCAACCTTTCGATTTCGAGTACCGCCTGCTGTGGCAGAAGGACGGCGAAAAACTGCCGCCGCTGTCGTGGGTGACACAAACGCGGCGAGGCCAGGGCCTGAGCCGCAAGCAGGACGACACCAGTTTTTCGCTGGTCGTCGATTTCGAAGGCCCTGCCTTCAAGAAACTGGCCGCCGACACCCGCATCGATCCGGTGATCTCGGCCGACAGCAACGGGGAGCTGCTGAACACTTCGACGCAGCGCAATGATGCAACCGGCGGCTGGCGCATGACGATGATCGTGCGTCGCAAGGACGAGAACAAGCCGGTCGAATTGCGCGGCTATCTTCGCAACGGCAATACAACCCTATCCGAGACGTGGAGCTACATCTTACCCCCAGGCTGAAGCGGCGCGCCGCCCCGGCGGCGGCATGCGAGCGCTATCTCGATCGCGTGCCGGTCTCGCCAGACCAGCGCCGCGAGCTGCTTAACAACATTACGGTCAGCGAYAGCGCCGACACGGAGTCGGCCATGAACTTGCTGCAACGCCAACTCACCGCCAGGGACGGCGCTCAGCCGCCGGCTGGCGGCACCGCCTACGCATCGGTCGGGCGCCGCCTCAATCTCGCCTACGGCGCGCCGCAGGCCGCCGGCGAACCGCTGATCCAGCGCCATGACGACGGCACCGTGCATATCGATACGGGCCCGGCGCCCGAGCGTGCCTCGATGGTGCCGCGCGCATGGCCGCCGCATATCGTCACCGGTTTCCTGCGCAACCTGGGCCGCCGCATGCTCGGCCGCCCGCCGGTGCCGGAAACCTGGGACACCCTGCATGACGGCCCCGATGCCGAAGGCAAGTGGCACCCCGCCGGTGCGCACCGCCGCTGGGTGTTGCTCGGCCTGGTCACCGGGCAGACCGCGCTGGCGACGTATTTCATGACGAAGGTGCTGCCATACCACGGCACCGACCCGCTGGAGATCGCCGTGCTGGCGCTCTTCGCCATCCTGTTCTCGTGGGTGTCGGCCGGCTTCTGGACCGCCATGATGGGCTTCCTGGTGCTGGCCAAGGGCGGCGACCGCCACCTGATCTCGCGCTCGGCGGCGCAGGCGGGCCCGATCGCCGAGGAGGCGCGCACCGCGGTCATCATGCCGATCTGCAACGAGGACGTGAACCGCGTGTTCGCCGGCCTGCGCGCCACCTATGAATCGATGGAGCGCACCGGCGAGCTGGCGCGCTTCGATTTCTTCGTGCTGTCGGACAGCGGCAACCCCGACCTGCGCGCCGCGGAGACCGACGCGTGGATGGAAACCTGCCGCGCGGTCAATGGCTTCGGCCGGATCTTCTATCGCTGGCGCCGTCACCGCGTCAAGCGCAAGACCGGCAACGTGGCGGACTTCTGCCGGCGCTGGGGCAGCGCCTACCGTTATATGGTGGTGCTCGACGCCGACAGCGTGATGAGCGGCGAGTGCCTGAGCACGCTGGTCAAGCTGATGGAAAGCAACCCGGGCGCGGGCATCATCCAGACTGCCCCGCTCGCGGTGGGGCGCGAGACCATGTATGCGCGCGTGCAGCAATTCTCCACGCGCGTATACGGTCCGCTGTTTACCGCCGGCCTGCACTACTGGCAGCTTGGCGAGTCGCATTACTGGGGCCACAACGCCATCATCCGCATCCAGCCCTTCATGGAGCATTGCGCGCTGGCGCCGCTGCCGGGCAAGGGGCCGCTGGCGGGCGAGATCCTTTCGCACGATTTCGTCGAAGCCGCGCTGATGCGCCGCGCTGGGTTCCTGGTGCTGTCGACCATCATGCTGGCCAAGCACGCGCTGGTGCCGCCCGAGTATTTCACCCAGCAGTACCAGTTGTTCCCGACCTGGCCGGAGTGGCATCCGGAGAAGGCGCTCGCGCTGTTCTCGGCCACCGCCACGCTGCTGTTCCTGCCCAAGGTGGCAAGCATCGTGCTGCTGATGAAAGATGCGCGCAACTATGGCGGGCCGGTGCGGCTGGTGCTGTCGATGCTGATCGAGGTGCTGATGTCGGCCTTGCTGGCGCCGGTACGCATGCTGTTCCATACCAAGTTCGTGGTGGCGGCCTACAGCGGCTGGGGCATTACGTGGAAGTCGCCCCCGCGCGAAGATGCCGAAACCACCTGGGGCGAGGCATTCCGCCGTCACGGCCTGCATACCTTGCTCGGCCTCGCATGGGGCGGGCTGGTGCTGTGGCTGGATCCGAACTTCGTCTGGTGGCTGTTGCCGATCGTCGGCGCGCTGGCGTTCTCGATCCCGCTGTCCGTGCTGCTGTCGCGCGTGTCGCTCGKCCGCGCGCTGCGCCGCGCCAGGCTGTTCGTCACGCCCGAGGAAGCCAGGCCGCCGCGTGAGATGGTGGCGATGCAGGAGCACGTCGAAGCCGCCGGCGAGCCGCCGGCCTTTATCGATGCCGTGGTCGACCCGGTCACCAATGCGCTGATGTGTGCCACGGCCACGTCCCGCCTGATCCAGCCGGAAGCCACCAAGAGCGAGCGTGCCGCGCTGGTGCAGCAGGCCCTGACGGGCGGCCCCGACGAACTCAGCGCCGCGCAGAAGCACTTGTTGCTGGGCGATCCGTTCGCGCTGGCCAGGCTGCATGAGCTGGTATGGGGATCCGCGCTGGCGCACGCGCGCTGGAAGGAAACGCGCATCCTGCCGCGGCGCGCGGCCAATGTGGTGCCGCTGCGGCCGCGCCTGGCCTGATTCATCGCACGCCCTGGCATGCCGGCACCCTGCGGGGTGCCGGTTTTTTTTGCTCCGCGGATTCGGGGGGAGAGGAGCGTCGCCTAGCGCAATGCCGAGGCGCAGATCGGGGAGTTGATATAGACGTCGCCCACGCGGCGTTCGCTGCGTTCGTTGCGGGTCATGTAGCGGAACATCATGCTCACGCCCAGCTTAGTCAGGATTTCCACGTCGCGATTGGCGCAGATATTGCGCTGCAACGGCGCGGCATAGCTGAGCTCGAAGCTGGCGAGATCCAGCATCGGGCCGCGGTACTTGGTGAGTTCCAGCTGAAAGAGTACGTGTTTGCCGGGCACCGACTGGCAGCGGCGCAGGCGTGTTTCGCCGTCGATCTCGATGGGCAGCGCGTCGTTGAGCTGGCGGCAGGCGCGCGCCAGGATATTGTCCGGGCGCGCCGTGTTGCGCAGCAGTTCGGGCACGCCGGCCGCGCCGGTGTTCTGGCCGGTGGCCGCGCCCTTGAGCATCTGCGCCAGCGCTTCGGCCTCGTCAGGCGCCGCCGGGGCGGACGCGGCCGACACGGCGGCCTTGGCCGGCGCCGGCACCGGAGCTGGGGCCGCGTGCGCGCACGGCAAGCTGCCCGCGCCGGCAGCCAGGGTCAGTAAAGCGGAAAGCAGAGCGTATCTTGTTCTCATGCAGGAAAACGTTGCCGGAAACCGTGCCGGTGAGCGGGCTTCCGCGGTGCGTCGGGCTGCTTGACCGTCCGCCCCGGGCGGCCGACAGGGTGGCATTGTACCCTTGGCCCCGCTGGCGTTGAAAGCGGCACCCCGCGAACCGCGGGCGCGGGCCCGCATCATCCACGCTTGCCGCGCCGAATACGCAGCTTGTTACGGTATGCAACAATTACGTCTTTCGCCTCGCCTTGCGTGTCTCGCTTGCCCCTGGCCCTGCCGCTGCCGGCGCGCTTGCTAGTTCCTCTGGATGTCCCGATGACCCGTTCCACCCGCGCACCCCAGTCCGCGCGTTTTCCACTCTGGCTCCTGGTATGCGCTTCGCTGACAGCACTGGCGCCGCTGTCCATCGATATGTACTTGCCGAGTTTCCCCGCGCTGGCGGGCGATCTCGGCGTGGACATCGGCCGCGTGCAGCTGACGCTGGGCACGTTCCTGGTCGGGCTGGCAGTGGGGCAGGCCTTCTATGGTCCGATCAGCGATCGCTTCGGCCGCAAGCCGCCGCTCTACGTCGGGCTGCTGGTGTACGCTGCCGCGGCGGCCGGCTGCGCCCTCGCGCGGGATGTCGAAGCGCTGATGCTGTGGCGCTTCCTGCAGGCGCTGGGCGGCTGCGCCGGCATGGTGATGGCGCGCGCGGTCATCCGCGACCGGCTCGAAGCCCATGAATCCGCGCGGGCCTTTTCCTCGCTGATGCTGGTCATGGGCCTGGCGCCGATCCTGGCGCCGGTCATCGGCGGCGCCGTGCTCGGGGCGTTCGGCTGGCGCGCCATCTTCTGGCTGCTCTGCGGCAGCAGCCTGGCGATCCTGCTGGTGGTCCACCGCTATATGGAGGAATCGCTCGACCACGCCAGCGCCATGCCGCTGCGCCTCGGGCATGTGCTTTCCAACTACGCCCAGTTGCTGCGCGACCGCAGCTTCGTGGGCTATTCGCTGTCGGCCGGCTGCGGGCAGGCTGGCATGTTCGCGTATATCGCGGGGTCGCCGTTCGTGCTGATCGAGTTGCATGGCATCGCGCCCTCTCATTACGGCTTCGTGTTTGGTGCCAATGCGCTGGGCCTGATCGCAATGTCGCAGCTCAATGCGCGCCTGGCGCGCACCCGCCCGCTCGACCACGTGCTGCGTGCCGCGCTGGTGGCGCCGTGCGCGGCTGGCGTGCTGCTGGCCGCGGCGGCGCTGGCGGGCATGGCATCGCTGCCGGTGCTCCTGGCGGGCTTTTTCGTGTTTATCGCCAGCCTGGGCTGCATCCTGCCGAATGCCTCGGCGCTCGCCATGGCCCAGCAAGGGCACCGGGCCGGCACGGCCTCCGCGATGATGGGCACGCTGCAGTTTTCGCTGGGCACGCTCGCCGGCGCCGCGGTCAGCCTCTGGCGCGATGGCAGCGCGCTGCCGCTCGCGGTGGTCATGGCCGTATGCGGCGTCGGGGCCGTGGGCATGCGCATGGTCGGGCGCGCCGGCATGCAGGCGCAGCGCCACGCGTGAGCCGCGCCAGCGTGCCGGAGCACGGTCAGGCTGCGGCGTTGCTGCTGCCTTGCTGCAGGACCACCAGCTGGGCCGGCATCGGCGCGGCGTAGCCCGCCTCGCCAAAGCACTCGCGCATGAGGCGGTTGGTGTCGAAATACACCTGCCAGTAGTGATCGGTATGGCAGTAGGGGCGCACGGCCAGGACCGGCCCCACCAGGGTGAACTCGAGGATCTCGACGTCGGGCGCGGGTTCGGCCAGCACGTTCGGCAACGCGGCGATGCGTTCCTTGAGCAGGGCAATGGCAGCGGCCGTATCGGTGCTGCCGGACAGCTGGGCCTTCAGCTCGACACGACGGTAGGCGTTGGCGCTGAAGTTCTGGATGGTGTCGGCGAAGATCTTGTTGTTGCCGACCACCGTCAGCACGTTGTCGGGCGTGTCCATGGTGGTGGCGAACAGGCCGATCTCCCTGACAGTGCCTGTCACCCCGGCCACCGTGACGAAATCGCCCACCTTGAATGGCCGCAGCACCACCAGGAAAGCGCCCGCGGCAAAATTGGCCATCAGCCCCGACCACGCCATCCCGACGGCGATGCCGGCCGCTGCGATCAGCGCGGCGAAGGTGGTGGTCTGGATGCCGAAATAGCCGAGGATGCCGATCACCAGCACCACGTTCAGCGTGACCGTGACGATGGATCCGACATAGCGCAGCAGCGTCGGATCGACCTTCTGCTTGGACAACGAGCCCTGGACCAGGCGTACCACGACATGGATCAGCCAGCGGCCGATCACCCAGAAGGCGAGGGCGGCAAGGATCTTGACCCCGAATTCGGTCGCATAGGCGACCACGACATCCTGGAGCTTCTGCAGCGTT
>NZ_JBFTND010000092.1:0-27282 GCF_056397305.1 Cupriavidus sp. 05N40 | reverse complement strand
GCTCGACGGATAGACGGTAAAGCGCGGGATCTTCTGGCGCACGCGCCCGGTGAGCGGATCGAAGAACAGCAGCGAGTCGATCTCGTCGTCGAACATGTCGACGCGCACCGCCAGTTCGGCATGCTCGGCCGGGAAGATGTCGAGCGTGTCGCCGCGCACGCGGAAGGTGCCGCGCTGGAAATCGGTCTCGTTGCGGGTGTACTGCATGGCGATCAGGCGCGCGATCACGTCGCGCTGGCTGATCTTGTCGCCCGTGCGCAGCGTCAGGATCATCTTGTGGTATTCGGACGGGTTGCCGATACCGTAGATGGCCGAGACCGTGGCCACGATGATGGTGTCGCGCCGCTCCAGCAGGCTCTTGGTGGCCGACAGCCGCATCTGCTCGATATGCTCGTTGATCGAGGAGTCTTTCTCGATGAACAGGTCGCGCTGGGGCACGTACGCTTCGGGCTGGTAGTAGTCGTAATAGCTGACGAAGTACTCCACCGCGTTGCGGGGGAAGAACTCGCGGAATTCCGAGTACAACTGCGCCGCCAGCGTCTTGTTGGGCGCGAACACGATGGCGGGACGCCCCATGCGGGCGATCACGTTGGCCATGGTGAAGGTCTTGCCCGACCCGGTCACGCCCAGCAAGGTCTGGTACGACAGGCCGTCTTCCACGCCCTCCACCAGCTGGCGGATGGCCTCGGGCTGGTCGCCGGCGGCCTCATAGGGCTGGTAGAGCTGGAACGGCGAGCCGGGGAAGGTCGCGAACTTCTCTTCGTCCAGCGCGGGCGCGACTTCAACAAGATTCGACATAGGCTGCTAGGGAAAACCTCAGGAAAACGGGCGGATACGCTAGAATCTTGGGGTTGGCGGCCAGGTATCAAGATGGGGGCCGCCGGCACTCTCCAGCGCAGTCCGGAGCATTCTACGCCCTCCCGTTTTGTTACATAGCTGACCACGAGATCCCAAATGAGTTTGTTTTCTGCCGTCGAGATGGCCCCGCGCGACCCGATTCTGGGCCTGAATGAAGCCWTCAATGCCGACACCCGTGCGACCAAGGTCAATCTGGGCGTGGGCGTGTACTTCACCGACGAAGGGAAAATCCCTCTGCTGCGCGCAGTGCAGGAAGCCGAAAAGGCCCGCCTGACCACCGCCACCCCGCGCGGCTACCTGCCGATCGAAGGCATCGCCGCCTACGACCAGGCCGTGCAGACCCTGCTGTTCGGCAAGGAATCGCCGCTGATCACCGAAGGCCGCGTTGTGACGGCCCAGGCTCTGGGCGGCACGGGCGCGCTGAAGATCGGCGCCGACTTCCTCAAGCGCCTGTATCCGGATGCCAAGGTCGCCATCAGCGACCCGAGCTGGGAAAACCACCGCGCCCTGTTCGAGGCCGCCGGGTTCCCCGTGGTCAACTATGCGTACTACGACGCGCCCAGCCACGGCCTGAATTTCGCCGGCATGGTCGAGTCACTCAAGTCCTACCCCGCCAACACCATCGTGGTGCTGCACGCCTGCTGCCACAACCCGACCGGGGTCGACCTGTCGGCCGAGCAATGGCAACAGGTGGTGGGCCTGATCAAGGACCGCAACCTGATTCCCTTCCTCGACATGGCCTACCAGGGCTTTGCCGAGGGCATCGAGCCGGACGGCGCTGCGGTGCGCCTGTTCGCGGACTCCGGCCTGCCCTTCTTCGTCTCCAGCTCCTTCTCGAAGAGCTTCTCGCTGTATGGCGAGCGCGTGGGCGCGCTGTCGATCGTGACCACGGGCAAGGAAGAAGCCCAGCGCGTGATGTCGCAGGTCAAGCGCGTCATCCGCACCAACTACTCCAACCCGCCCACGCACGGCGGCACCGTGGTCGCTACCGTGCTGAACAGCCCCGAACTGCGCGCCATGTGGGAGCAGGAGCTCGGCGAGATGCGCGACCGCATCAAGCTGATGCGCCATGCGCTGGTGGACAAGCTGGCCGCCAAGGGCGTGCCGGGCGACTTCTCCTTCGTCAAGGCCCAGCGCGGCATGTTCTCGTACTCGGGCCTGACCTCGGCCCAGGTGGACATCCTGCGCAACGAGCACGGTATCTACGCCGTCGGCACCGGCCGCATCTGCGTGGCGGCGCTGAATAGCCGCAACATCGATGCGGTGGTCGACGCGATCGCGGCTGTGTTGTAAGAAGGCCCGGCAAAAGCGACGAAAAGGCGACTTCGGTCGCCTTTTTTGCATCTGACGTCCAAAATTTGCGTTCTTTTACGTTTGTCAGCGAGATGTACAGTACTTGTCCTATTGTCTTTTCCCGTTGCAGGCGTACCTTAGCGTATATGCTGCAACGCACGATCGTTCGCAAACGCGCATAATCAGCCACAGTCGGTAACACGTTAGCAACGACAGCAACGTCAGCAGCGTGAATAGTATCTTTGCGTCACATTTTTAACGTCAAGGCGTTGAATTCCAGCTTCGCCCCCAGCCTGATAGGTATCCGTCATGCTTTACCAGCTGCATGAGTTCCAGCGCTCGATGCTGCACCCGCTTACCGCGTGGGCGCAGGCCACGGCCAAGACTTTCACCAATCCACTGAGCCCGCTCTCGCTGGTACCCGGCGCCACGCGCCTGGCAGCCGGCTATGAACTGCTGTACCGGCTCGGCAAGGAATACGAGAAGCCTGCATTCGACATCAAGTCGGTCCGCTCCAACGGGCGCGACATCCCGATCGTCGAGCAGACCATCGTCGAGAAGCCGTTCTGCAAGCTGGTGCGCTTCAAGCGCTATGCCGACGATCCCGAGACCATCAAGCTGCTCAAGGACGAGCCGGTGGTGCTGGTGTGCGCCCCGCTGTCGGGCCACCATGCCACGCTGCTGCGCGACACCGTGCGCACCCTGCTGCAAGACCACAAGGTCTACGTGACCGACTGGCTCGATGCACGCATGGTGCCGATCGACCAGGGCACCTTCCACCTGTCGGACTACATTCACTACATTCAGGACTTCATCCGCCATATCGGCGCGGAGAACCTGCATGTGATCTCGGTGTGCCAGCCGACGGTACCGGTGCTCGCGGCCATCTCCCTGCTGGCCTCGGCCGGCGAGAAGACGCCCAAGACCATGACCATGATGGGCGGCCCCATCGACGCGCGCCGCAGCCCGACCGCGGTGAATTCGCTGGCGACCAACAAGTCCTTCGAGTGGTTCGAGAACAACGTGATCTACACGGTGCCGGCGAACTACCCCGGCCATGGCCGCAAGGTCTATCCCGGCTTCCTCCAGCATGCCGGCTTCGTGGCGATGAACCCGGACCGCCACCTGTCCTCGCACTATGACTACTACCTGAACCTGGTCGAGGGCGACGCCGACGACGCGGAAGCCCATGTCCGCTTCTATGACGAGTACAACGCGGTGCTCGACATGGCCGCCGAGTATTACCTCGACACGATCCGCGAAGTGTTCCAGGAATTCCGCCTGGCCAACGGCACGTGGGAAATCGACGGCCAGCCAGTACGCCCGCAGGACATCAAGGGCACCGCGCTGCTGACCATCGAGGGCGAGCTGGACGATATCTCGGGTGCCGGCCAGACCGCCGCGGCGCACGAGCTGTGCGCCGGCATCCCCAAGGCCCGCAAGCAGCACATCAACGCGCTCAAGTGCGGCCACTACGGTATCTTCTCCGGCCGTCGCTGGCGCGAGGAGATCTACCCGGAACTGCGCGACTTCGTGCTCAAGTACCGTTGAGCCACCGCCCGGTCCCGCGCAAACAAGAACGCCCGCGTTTCACCGCGGGCGTTTTTCATTCGTTTCCGGTCCTCCGGACCGTGCCTGGCGCAAAGGCTCAGCGCCGTTCCAGGTAGGACAGCAGCATGTCGGTATGCAACTCGGCAAAACGCTCGTGTTCGTCCTGCGAGGCCACGTCCCGGCCAATCACCGCGCTGATCGTGTAGCGGTTGGACAGCACGTAGTAACCCAGCGCCGAGATCGTCAGGTAGAGCTGCGGCACGTCGACGTTATCGCGGAACACGCCCTGGCGCTGACCCCGCTTGACGATGTCCGCCAGCACATTGACCACCGGATTGATCAGCTGGTGCAGTTGCGTGGACTTCTTCAGGTGCCGGGCCTCATGGAGGTTCTCGCTGTTGACCAGCCGGATGAACTCCGGATTGCGGTAATACCAGTCCCAGACGAAGCGGGCCAGCGTGCGGACCGCCGCGACGGGATCCTCGTCGACGATGTGCAATTGCTCCTCGGCAGCGCGAAACTCTGCGTATTGCCGCTCCAGCACGGCAAGGAACAGGCCCTCTTTGCTGCCGTAGTAGTAATACAGCATGCGCTCATTGGTCTCCGCGCGACGGGCGATCTGGTCGACGCGCGCGCCGGCCAGCCCGCCCTTGGCGAACTCTTCTGTGGCGGCATCGAGGATGCGGCGGCGCGTTCCCTCCGGGTCCCGCTTTGTTCTGGTTTCGTTTTGCATGCGACGGCTGGTGAATCGTTGCGCGGGATTATGGCACAGGGCAACCTGCGCGCAGCGGCCCCCGCGGAGGGCGCATCATCGCGCGTTTCTGCGCTGCGGCGAAATCGGGGATAATCCMTGCCGCGCGCCCGCTCCAGYCGGCCAGACCACCGGCACGAAAAGAGAGCGGCGCCATGCCGCACCCGCAAACCCCAAAATGCTGTCGTGACCGCCACCCCCCTTACCCTCGCCGATCGCCTCGAAGCCCTGCTGCCGCAGACCCAGTGCACCAAGTGCGGCTTCGACGGTTGCCGTCCCTATGCCGAAGCCATGGCTGCCGGCGAAGCGGCGTGCAACCGCTGCCCGCCTGGCGGCGAAGAAGGCATCGGCCGCCTCGCGGCGCTGCTCGGCACGCCGGCGCTGCCGCTGGACCCGGAGCGCGGCGTGGAACAGCCGCGCGCGCTGGCGCTGATCGACGAAACCCTGTGCATCGGCTGCACACTGTGCATCCAGGCCTGCCCGGTCGACGCCATCGTGGGCGCGCCCAAGCAGATGCACACCGTGCTGGCGGACTGGTGCACCGGTTGCGATCTGTGCGTGGCGCCCTGCCCGGTCGACTGCATCGCCATGGTTCCCGTGACCGCGGAGCGCACCGGCTGGGCCGCGTGGTCGCAGGCGCAGGCCGACGAGGCCCACGCGCGCTACGTGGCGCGCCGCGCCCGCCTGGTGCGTGAGCAGGACGAGAACGATGCCCGCCTGGCGGCCAAGGCCGCCGCCAAGCTCGAAGCGCTGCAGGCCGAAAACGCCCAGAGCGAGCAAGAGCGCCAGGCCCAGGCACGCAAGCAGGCCATCATCCAGGCCGCCATCGAGCGCGCGCGCCTCAAGCAGCAGGCCGTCAAGCCCCGCAATACGGAGAATGTCCCGCCCGCCGTGCAGGCCCAGATCGATGCCGCCGAAGCCCGCCGCGCCAAGGCCGGCCTCGTCGCCCCGGACCAGACCGGCCCGGATGCCCCGCCCGGGACCAACCCAGCCACCAAGGACGAATGAACGCCGCCAAGTGCCGCGCCCTGTTCGAAACACTGCGCGAAGTCAACCCGACCCCTGCCACCGAGCTGGAATACAGCTCGCCGTTCGAGCTGCTGATCGCCGTGCTGCTGTCGGCGCAGGCCACCGACGTGGGCGTGAACAAGGCTACCCGCAAGCTCTACCCGGTTGCGCACACGCCGCAGCAGATGCTCGATCTCGGCGAGGACGGGCTGATCGAGTACATCAAGACCATCGGCCTCTACAAGACCAAGGCCAAGCACGTCATCGCGACCTGCCGCATCCTGGTCGAGCAGCATGGCGGCCAGGTGCCGCGCGACCGCGAAGCCCTGGAGGCACTGCCGGGGGTCGGCCGCAAGACCGCCAACGTGGTGCTCAACACCGCTTTTGGCGAAGCCACCATCGCAGTCGATACCCATATCTTCCGGGTGGCCAACCGCACCGGCCTGGCGCCCGGCAAGAACGTGCAGGTCGTGGAGCACAAGCTGCTCAAGGTGGTACCGCACGAGTTCCTGCACGATGCGCACCACTGGCTGATCCTGCACGGGCGCTATGTGTGCAAGGCGCGCAAGCCGGAATGCTGGCATTGCGCGATCGAACCGCTTTGCGAATTCCGGCCGAAGACCGAGGCACCCAAGGTCTAGCATCCCCGCGAGAATGCAAAAGGCCCCCGCAGGGGCCTTGATGCGAGCAGCCTGGGCGCGAGGCTCAGACCACGCGGCAAGCCTCGTCGAACGACAGGCGCGGGCTGCGCGGGAACAGCTTGTCTGCTTCGCCGTAGCCCAGGTTGCAGAGGAAGTTCGCCGACCACTTGCCGTCGGGGAAGAACGCCGCGTTGACCTTGGCCGCGTCGAAGCCCCCCATCGGGCCGCAATCCAGGCCGAGCGCACGTGCCGCCAGGATGAAATAACCGCCTTGCAGCGAGCTGTTCACCAGGGCATCGCGAGCGATCTTTTCCGGCTGGCCTGCGTACCACGAGCGGGCATCGGCATGCGGGAACAGCTTGGGCAGCTGGTCGTGGAAAGCGTTGTCGAAGGCGACGATGGCCGTTACCGGCGCGGAACGGGTCTTGTCGACGTTGCCGGGAGCGACGCATTCGACCAGGCGGGCCTTCTCCGCGGCGCTTTTCACGAAAACGATGCGGGCGGGCGAGCTGTTGGCGGCCGTCGGGCCAAACTTCATGGCGTCATAGATCTGATGAAGCGTGGCATCGTCCACCTTGCGGTCTTGCCACACGTTGTGGGTGCGGGCTTCGGTGAACAGCTGGGCGATGGCTGCCTGGTCGATCGATTTCATGCGTCGGTTCCTGAACGAGAGGTGAGAGCCGGATTGTATCGAAGACGCCGCCCCGTCCCTCCAAGCGATTTGAGCAAGGGATTCAATTCTGTTGTACTTGCTCGGCGCCGCTACCCTTGCGCGTCAGCCACAGCACGCCGGCCAGGATCAGCGCGCCGCCCAGCGCCTGGGTCAGCCCGACCTGCTCGCCCAGCAAAAGCGCCGCCAGCACCACCGTCACGACCGGCTCCAGCGTCGACAGCATGGAAGCGCGCGCTGCGCCAAGGCGCTGCAAGCCGGCAAAGAAGGTCAGGATGGCCAGCACGGTCGAGAGCAGCGCGATCGCCAGCAGCGCCAGCCAGCCCCCCGCGGTTTGCGGGAACTGCGGCGGCGCCCCGGCCCCGGCGCGCAGGATGCCGACGGCGATATAGACCAGTGCCGCAGCCGTGCACACCACGGTGGTGGTGGCGAGCGGGTTGACGCCAGCCGTGATGCGCGCGCCCACGATGATGTACACCGAGTAGATCACAGCCGAGGCCAGTCCGAGCGCGATCCCCAGCGCCGAACCCTGGCCGCCGCCGACCGTCAGGCCGGCGCCCACCGAACACAGCACCAGCGCGATCACCGACGCCGCGCCCAGGCGCTCCTTGAGGAACACCGCGGCGAGGATGGTGACGAAGAGCGGGTACAGGTAGAGCAGCAATGCCACCAGGCTTGCCTGGGCATGATTGAGCGCCGTGAAGAAGCAGAACGACTGGCCGACATAGCCGATGCCGCCCATCGCCGCGAGCGCCAGGACCTTGCGCCAGCCAGGCAGGCCGACTCCGCGCGCCCGCATGGCCAGCGCCAGCGCGCCGGCCGCCAGCGTGAAACGCACCGCCAGCAAGCCATAGACATCGGATCCGGCATCGTAGGCAAAGCGGGCGAAGATCGCCATGGCGCCAAAGGCGCTGGCCGAAAGCGCGATCAGCAGCACCCCGGCGAGCTGCTCGCGTACGTTGCGGCCGGCTTGGAGACTGTCGGGGGAGGAGCGGGAAACGGACATGTCGGCGTGTGGATTCGGTCTTCCGGCGGGCGCCGGGCAAGCCGCATTCTATGCCGTGCAAATGCCGCGCGGGGCCGGATCCATGCCGGCGGCAATCGGGCGGCAATCGGGCGGGCGGCGCCGGTGCCGCCCTGCGGCGGAGGCCGGCCTCGTTTACAATGACGCCATCATGTTCAATCCCTCCCGCGAAGAAGTCCGCCGTTTTTTCTGCGATGCATGGCAGAAGCAGCGCGCAGGCAGCGTCCTCACCCCGCTTGAAGCCATTGCCGTCGACTGGATCGGCGAGCATCCCGAGTATCAGAACCTGCTGACCGACACGGAAGGCGCGCTCACTCAGGACTACACCCCCGAAGGCGGCCAGACCAATCCTTTCCTGCACCTGGCCATGCATTTGTCGATCGCCGAACAGGTATCGATCGACCAGCCGCCCGGCATCCGTCGCGCCTACGAGGCGCTGGCCCAGCGCCTCGACTCGCCGCATGAGGCGCATCACCAGGTCATGGAATGCCTGGGCGAGATGCTCTGGGAGGCGCAACGCACCGGCCTGCCGCCCGACGGCGAGAATTACATTGCCTCGGTCCAGCGCCGCGCCATGCGGTAGCGCCAGCAGCGTCTTGCCATGCCGGGCTTCCCGGCGGCGTACAAATCATCACAAAGTCGGCGCGCCGGGCATGTTAGGCTTTACCGCGTCGCAATAGATCATGCCGCGCTTGCATCACCTTTCCCGGGACCCGGGAAAACGCGCGCCGCTTCAACCACATGCAGCTTTGCACGCATAATGCCCGGACCGGCTCCTCGCCTGCGGTCCGGCGCCGGCTCGCACCGGCGACCCCGGCCCTGCTTCTCTCCCTTGCCCTCGCTGCCGCCTGGCCGCTGCCCAGCCGGGCAGCCATCGCGCTGCTGCAGCCACCGAAGGTGGTCGACGGCACCAGGCCGCTGACCCTGACCCTGCTGGTCAGCGCCGACAAAGCCAACCGGACGTTCCTGGTGCCGGAGGCCATCGACGTGGTCGCATCGGCGGACCTGCAGGCGCCGGTGCGCCTGCACTTGGAGCGCACGGCGCCTGGTGCCGCCACGATCCGGCTGCGCCAGGGCGAGCACCGCATCATCGAATACAGCGCGACCATCCCGCCCGCGCTGCGCGGGACCGTACGGCTGGATCCCGTCGATATCGATGCGGCGCCGGTACTGGTCACCCTGAACCGGGCGCCGCGCCCGGACGACCCGCCCGCGGCGCAGGTGGCGCAGGCCACGGCCGCCCCGGCCGGAAGCACGGCCGCCGCACCGACGCAGGGCGACCGCACCGCCACGCCTGCCGTCCCGGTCGTGCCAGTGGCCGCGTCGGCCGAGCCCGCGCCCGTCCAGACCGATTTGCGCGACCAGGGCCGGCTGACCTTCAACGATCCGATGTACTTCCTGGTCGGCGCGCATGACGGCGCCAACGCCAAGTTCCAGCTCAGCTTCAAGTTCCGCATCTTCGAGGGCGAAAACCCGTCTTCGCGCAGCCTGCTGGACAACCTCTACTTCGGCTACACGCAGTTCTCGCTGTGGGACCTGGCCGGAGACTCCCACCCCTTCCGCGACACCAATTACCGGCCGAGCCTGTTCTACTACCTGTCGGATACCGGGGTGCATAACCGCACGATCAGCCGTCTTTCGCTCGCCGCGGGCCTGGAGCACGAGTCCAACGGCCGCGACGGCGACCAGTCGCGCAGCATCAATACCGTCTTCGTCAAGCCGACCCTCTACCTGGGCGACTTGAGCAGCTGGCACTGGAGCGTATCGCCCAAGCTCTATTACTACCTGGAGAAGAACGACAACACGGATATCGCCAGCTACCGCGGCTACATGGACCTGAAGCTGGCCTACGGCAAGCCGGATTCATGGGAATTCGCGGCCACCATGCGCAAGGGCACGCAGAAGTACTATGGCAGCGTCGACGCCTCGGTGACCTATCCGCTCGCGCGGCTGATCCCGGGCACCGCGGGCTATCTGATGGCGGGCTATTTCGTCGGCTATGGCGAGAGCATGCTGGACTACAACCACAAGCTGCCGTGGCAATTCCGCCTCGGCTATGCCTTGTCGCGCTAGTCCCGCCGGGCAGCCCGCCACGCGCGCGGGCCGCGCTTCAGCCCGCCAGGGGCTTGCCGCTGGCCTTCAGGCGGGCATTGGCCACCGCCGCGGCGAACTGGCCATGACCGTGCCAGCCGGTGGCACGGCCGAGTTTCTTGCCCTTGTGGAAGAACATGAACACGGGGATTCCATGCAGGCCGAAGCGCCTGCCCAGTTCGGGGTGCGCGTAGACGTTGGCATGCAGCCAGTGCAGCTCTAGCGCGCGCACCGGCTCGGGATTGGCCAGCATGGCTTTCTTCGCCATTTCGCAATTGAAGCAGTCCACGCCCCAGAAGAACACGCACACCAGAGCATCATCGGCAGCCGCAATGGCGGCGTCGATATCGTCGCCGTTCACCTCGCGCATGCCGAAAGTTTCGAAGGCATGGTGATCCAGGTGCGGCGCCGCGTCGGCGGCGGCTTCGGCCGGCGCGCCGGCAGCGGACTTGTCTGACGAGGTAGACATAGGCTTCTCCAGCAATGAAAAACGCCCGGGCCAGTGGCACCGGGCGTTGCTCGTGCCGCCGGACAGGCGGACAACGAAAGCGATGCGCCGCCGTTACTTCGGGGCGGACACCGTCACCAGCGCCGGACGCAGCACACGGTCGGCGATCGTGTAGCCGCGCTGCAGCACCGACACCACGGTATTGGGTTCCTGCGGCGCCGGCACCATCGAGATGGCCTGGTGGCGATGCGGGTCGAACTTTTCGCCGACCGGATTCAGCTCGACGATCTTGCCCTTCTCGAAGGCGCTGGTGAGCTGGCGCGCGGTCAGCTCCACCCCTTCGCGCAGCTTGGCGATGTCGCCGGAACCGTCGGCCAGCGCGGCCTGCAGGCTGTCCATCACCGGCAGCAGGTAGTCGGCGAAGCTCTCGATAGCGAACTTGTGCGCCTTGGCGACGTCTTCCTGGGCGCGGCGGCGGATATTCTCGCCCTCCGCGGTCGCCCGCAGGAACATGTCATAGTGCTCCTTGGCCTTGGCTTCGAGCGTGGCCAGCTGGGCGGTCACGTCCTCCGCGGCGGCGTTCTCGGCCTGGCCGGCCGGCGCGTTGTTCAGCTCCTCGCCGGCGGCCGCCGGCGGCGTCGTGGTGGATGGCGTCTGCTTCTGTTCTTCCATGTCGATCCGTATCAATACAAGGACGCGGCCGGCCTGGCGCTGGCCGCGGGTGGTAAATCGGCAAATGTATCCTGCAATTGGTGACAGGCATCCATTATTTCAAGAGTGCACCGCGCCGGGGCACTGAAACACACGGTTACAAAGAGGTGCACATGGAAATAGGGGCCATATTGCTTTGCTGCAGCGCACCCCCTAAGATGAAACCGTATAAAAATGACAAAAATACCGGGGTCGAAGATGCATCACAAGTCGGGCCACACTCGAAAGGTTAGCCATGCATAAGCTACCTGTTCTGACGGTCTTCCTTCTCGCCGCATTATCGGTGATGACAGTCTTTATCTGCCTCTCCGGCGCCTTCACGCCGCGAGACACCGAATACGGTAGTGGCAAGGCGGTCTTCAAACACTACATCGTTCCCTTCGTTCGCTGATCCAGGCCGGTGAGCCGCGGCGCCGCATGCGATGGCGCCGCTCGCCGCCTCCTGAGTCCTCTCGGCTCCCCGACTCTCAGCTCCCGAATCCGTCCAGCAGGCGGCGATCCCGCTTGGTCGGCCTGCCCTGCAGCCGCGAGGCCGGCTCCACGTTGAGCCGCCGGTTTTCCGCTTCCTCGCGTCGTCGCGCCTGGCTTGCCTGCGTCTCCGCATAGAGCGTCTGCGCCACCGTCGCCGACCCGCGCGCGCCGGCGATGCCCCTGACCAGCACTTCCCAGCGCTGCTGATGCGCCTCGAGCACGATGGTGTCGCCCGGCTTGACCTCGCGCGAGTTCTTGCAAGGCTGGCCGTTGACCTGCACCTTGCCACGCTCCACGGCCTCGGCCGCCAGCGAGCGGGTCTTGAAGAAGCGCGCGCACCACAGCCATTTGTCGATGCGCAGGCGCGCGTCAGCCTCGAAAGATACGTTCATTCTGTCATCTCCATGCCAGGGGCCGGCTTTGCCGCGCCCGTGTCACGCCGCAGCCCCGCGCATCTGGGCCTGGGTGCGGCGAGCCTCCAGTTCGTGCGGGTGCGGCAGCCGCAGCGGCCATCCCTGCAAGTGCTGCAAGCCGATCTCCGCCAGCCCGGCGATCCAGCTCTCGGCATCGTTGAGGCAGGGAATGTAATGGAACACCTTGCCGCCCGCCACCTGGAATTCGGAACGTCCTTCCATGCCGATCTCCTCCAGGGTCTCCAGGCAGTCGGCCGGGAATCCGGGGCAGAACACGTCGACCCGCCCGGTGCCGACCTTGCCCAACTCCTGCAGCGTGGGTGCCGTGTAGGGCTGCAGCCATTCCGCGCGGCCGAAGCGCGACTGGAAGGTAACCTGGTACTGGCCGGCTTGCAGGCCCAGCGCCTCGCCCAGCAGGCGGCCGGTCTTCAGGCATTCGCAATGGTAGGGATCGCCCAGTTCCAGGGTGCGCCGCGGCACCCCGTGGAACGACAGGATCAGCTTGTCCCCACGCCCGAAATCCGGCGTGCCGTGCTGCGCCCAGTATGCCCCCACCTGCTGGTGCAAGGCGGCAATATAGGCCGGATGGTCGTGAAAATGCTTGACCAGCCGCAATTCTGGCTGATTCCGCCAGGTCGCCAGCACGCGGAACGCTTCGTCGAACGCCGTGGCCGTGGTGGTGCCGGAGTACTGCGGATACAGGGGCAGCAGCAGGATGCGCTCGGTGCCCTGGCGGCGCAGCGCCTCCAGCACGGAAGCGATCGACGGGTTGCCATAGCGCATCGCGCACGCCACCGTCACTTCGTGGCCCTGCTGGCTGAGCAGCAATTGCAGGGCGTGGGCCTGGCGTTCGGTATGCACGAGCAGTGGCGAACCGGTCATCTGCGCCTCGCGCAGCCAGACCGACTCGTATTTCACCGCCGAGGCGCGCGAGCGCAACGGCAGGATGATGCCGTACAGGATCGGCAGCCAGGCAGCGCGCGGGATCTCCACCACGCGCGGATCGGACAGGAACTGCCTGAGATAGCTGCCGACGGCCTTCGGTGTCGGCGCATCGGGCGTGCCGAGGTTGATCAGCAGGATCGCCGTGCGCGGCGCCTGGCCATGCTGATAGGCCGGTTCGGGGGTAGTCGTCATGGTGTTTCCGGTGTGGCGGGGCGGGACGCGCCAAAGGCGCGCGGCCGCCGGGTCTCGCCGAGCAGACGGGAGGAGCGGAACAGGCAGTCGGTGAGACCGGCCCTGGCCAGCACTAGTTCTGGCTCAGCGCGCTGGACAATAGCCTCGCGGTGATGTCGACGATCGGGATCACCCGTTCGTAGGCCATGCGGGTGGGCCCGATCACCCCCAGCGTGCCGACGATCTGGCCGTCGACCTCGTAGGGCGCCGTGATGACCGCCATGTCTTCCAGCGGCACCAGCTTGCTCTCGCCGCCGATGAAGATCTGCACGCCCTGGGCGTGGCTGGAGACGTCGAGCAGCTTGAGCAGGCCGGTCTTGTGCTCGAACACGTCGAACAGCCGGCGCAGCTTTTCCATGCTGGAGGACAGGTCCTCCACCTCGAGCAGCTTGCGCTCGCCGGAAATGAAGACATGATTGTCTTCTTCCTCCGCCATGGCGCTGCTGCCCGCTTCCACCGCCGCCTGCATCAGCTGCGACATATCCATGCGCAAGGCCTGCAATTCCCCGCGCAGGTGGTCGCGCACATTGTCGAAGCTCATGCCGGCGTAGTGCGAGTTGATGAAATTCGCGGCCTCGACCAGTTGCGACGCCGTGTACGGCAGCTCGGTCTGGATGATGCGGTTCTGCACGTCTCCCTCGGGGGTGACGATGATCAGCAGGATGCGCTTGTCCGACAGCCGCATGAACTCGACCTGGCGAAACGCCTGCGCGCGCCGCGGGGTCATCACCACGCCGGCGAAATGCGACAGATTGGACAAGGTATGCGCCGCCGACGTGATCATCCGCTGCGGCCCGAGCTGCTGCCCGCGCAACTGGCCCAGGATCTTGCCGGTCAGCTCCGCCAGGTTGAGCGCGCTGTCCAGCGGCTGGGCGGTCAGCATGGTATCGACGAACAGCCGGTAGCCGCGCGGGGTCGGGATACGCCCCGCCGACGTGTGCGGACTGGTGATGAACCCCATTTCCTCCAGGTCCGACATCACATTGCGGATGGTGGCCGGGGACAGATCGAGACCGGAGTACTTCGACAAGGTCCGCGAACCCACGGGTTGCCCCTCGGCGATATAGCGCTCGATCAGGGTCTTGAGAAGCGTTTTCGCACGTTCATCCATGATGCACCCGATTTTACGCAGGTTTTACCCGTTCGGGCGGCTCGTGCACGCCCGCGCACGCCCGGACGTGCCGCCTTGCTGACAATGGTCGCGGCGGTATGGTCTAATCCGGGCATGTCTTCGCTCCCCACGCCCGGCGCCGCTCGCGCGCCCTTTCGCACCGTCGCCCTGATCGGCAGGTACGCCACCGCCGGCATCGAAGGCCCGCTGGAAGAGCTTGCCGCCTGCATCCTCAAGAACGGCCAGGATGTGGTGTTCGAGCGGGAAACCGCGCTGGCCACGGGCCTGACCGACTACCCGGCCCTGCCACCCGGCGAGATCGGCAAGCATGCCGACGTCGCCGTGGTGCTGGGCGGCGACGGTACCTTGCTGGGCCTGGCGCGCCAGCTGGCCGGCTTTCAGGTGCCGCTGATCGGCGTCAACCACGGGCGCCTTGGCTTCATGACCGACATCCCGCTGGAAGACGTGCATTCGGTGCTGCCCGACATGCTGGCCGGACGTTATGAATCCGAGACCCGCATGCTGCTGGAGTCGCAGGTGGTGCGCGACGACGGCGTGATCTTCTCCGCGCTGGCCTTCAACGACGTGGTGGTCAACCGCTCCGGCATCTCGGGCATGGTGGAGCTGGCGGTCTCGGTGGACGGCTACTTCATGTACAACCAGCGTTCGGACGGCCTGATCGTGTCCACGCCGACCGGCTCCACGGCCTACGCCCTATCCGCCGGCGGACCGATCCTGCACCCCACGCTGTCCGGCCTGGTGCTGGTGCCGATCGCCCCGCACGCGCTGTCCAACCGCCCGATCGTGCTGCCGCATGACGCCGAGGTGTCGATCGAGGTGGCCACCGCGCGCGACGCCAGCGTCAACTTCGACATGCAGTCGCTGACCTCGCTGCTGCCCGGCGACCGCATCGTGGTGCGGCGCTCGGCCAAGACCGTCCACCTGCTGCACCCGCTCGGCTACAACTATTACGCCACGCTGCGCAAGAAGCTGCACTGGCACGAGTACCCGAGCGAAGACAACCGGCTCTGATCCGGCGCGGTCGCAGCCCACCGCGACCATGCCGGCCGGCGCCTCCCGCAGACCGCCCCCCAACCTGACCCTGACCCGTCGCCCACGATGCTGCGCAGCCTGTCCATCCGCGATTTCGTCATCGTCGACACGCTCGACCTCGACTTTACCCCGGGCTTTACCGTGTTCACCGGCGAGACCGGCGCCGGCAAGTCGATCCTGATCGACGCGCTGGCGCTGGTGCTGGGCGAGCGCGCCGACGCCGGCGTGGTGCGCGAGGGCGCCGCCCGCGCCAGCATCAGTGCCACCTTCGCCACGCCGCCCGGGCTCGACGCCTGGCTGGCCGAGCATGACCTGACCGGCGACGACGGCACGGTGCTGCTGCGCCGCACGGTCGATGCCGGCGGACGCGGCAAGGCCTTTATCAACGGCGCCGCCGCTACGCTGGGCCAGCTGCGCGAGATCGGCGACCGCCTGGTCGACATCCACGGCCAGCATGCCCACCAGTTGCTGCTGCGCCCGGACGCCCAGCGCCTGCTGCTCGATGCCCACGCCGGCCTCACCGCGCAGGCCGGCGCGGTCGCCGAGGCGTGGCGTTCGTGGCGCGCCTGYGTGCGCCAGCGCGAGACAGTCGAGCACCATTCGCGCGAGATGGCGCTCGAGCGCGAGCGCCTCGAATGGCAGGTCGGCGAGCTGGAGAAGCTCGCGCCGCAGGCCGGCGAATGGGAAGACATCCAGGCCGAATACAACCGTCTTTCCCACGCCGCCGGCCTCATCGAAGGCAGCCGCGCCGCGCTGGAAGCGCTGTCCGAAGCCGACGGCTCGGTGCTCTCCACGCTCAACAGCGTGGTGCAGCGCCTGCGCCAGCTGGCCGACGTCGACCCGGCCCTGGGCGATGTGCTGGCGGCGCTGGACCCGGCCCAGGTCCAGGTCGAGGAAGCCGCGCACTCGCTCAACCGCTATGTCGACCGGCTCGATCTCGACCCGGAGCGCCTGCAGGTGGTGGAGGCGCGCATGCAGGCGCTGCACACCACCGCGCGCAAGTACCGCCTGCCGCCCGAGCAACTGCCCGACGAGCTGCAGGCCCGCCGCCAGCAGCTCGACGACCTGCAGTCCGCCCAGGACCTGAACAAGGTGATGGCGCGCGAGGCTGCCGCCCGCGCCGCCTACCTGACCATCGCCCAGCACCTCGGCGCGGCCCGCAAGGTGGCCGCCGAGAAACTCTCCGCCGCCGTAACGGAAGCCATGCAGGGCCTGTCGATGGCCGGCGGCAGTTTCGCCGTGTCCCTGCACCCGCTCGAGGAAGGCCAGAGCCACGGCCTGGAGCAGGTCGAGTTCCTGGTCGCGGGCCATGCCGGCGTCAGCGCGCGCCCGCTGGCCAAGGTGGCCTCCGGCGGCGAACTGGCCCGCATCAGCCTGGCAATCTCCGTCATCACCAGCGAAGCCGCGCCCACGCCGACCCTGATCTTCGACGAGGTCGACACCGGCATCGGCGGCGCGGTGGCCGAAGTGGTCGGCCGGCGCCTGCAGGAACTGGGCCGTGCGCGCCAGGTGCTGTGCGTGACCCACCTGCCGCAGGTGGCCGCGCAGGCCGGCGCCCATCTGCTGGTCAGCAAGGAAACCAGCGAGCGCGGCGCACAGGGATCGGTCACCCGCTCCCGCATCCGCGCGCTCGACGCCGCCGGCCGCGTAGTCGAGACCGCCCGCATGCTCGGCGGGTCCACCGTGACCGCTACCACCATGCAGCACGCCGAGGAAATGCTCGCGCAAGGCGCGCGCAGCAGCGCCGGCCCGGCCCGCGAAGCGCGCCGGTCACGCCGCGCCGCCAGCTGACGGCGCCCGTCCTCCGGCCCAGTAACCACACAGGAGTCTTCCATGTCCCTCGGCAAGCAGCCGCACTCCCGCAAACCGGCCCGTCCGCTGCGCCTGACCGCCGCCTGCGGCGCGCTGGCCCTGCTGGCGCTCGCCACGCTGAGCGCCTGCCAGGCCCAGCGCCCGTCCGCGCCGCCGGCCAACAGCATCAGCGCCGACCGTGCCGTGGGCGACATCATGGTGCGCTTCACCGCGCCGCCGGTGATCGCCTCCGAAGACGCCGGGCGCCTGCTCGAATCCATCGCCGGGCCGATCCGCTTCGTGGTCAAGCGCCCCATGTCGGGCGGCGTCTGGCTCGTCACGGCGATCTCCGCCTCGGCCGACGCCACGCTCGACCAGGCCGTGGCCACCCTGCGCACCGCGCCGCGCATCGAGACCGCCGAGCCCGACCGCGTGCTCAAGCCCAACCGCACCCAGCCCATCGGCCGCGACATGCAGCCGGGCTGACGCTGCCGGACGGCGCGTTTCATGCCATTGTCAGCTTGCCGTAGTCGAATGCGGGCACTCGGACGTTGAGCTATCTTGAAGTTTTGTCGCTGTAACCGAGGTTTCCGGCGCAATCGCGCAAATGTAGTTTCCGGGGTGCTCCGGCGGGGTGCTCCGCCGCGGTCGGTCCGACGCGGACAAACGGGAGGAGGCAGACATGCAGCAACCGTTTCAGCATCGGAATGGCAGGACCTCGCATCTGGCACGGCGCGCCACCGCGCTGCTGGCGCTGGGCGCCAGCCTCTGGCTTGGCGCACCGGTCACCGCCGGCGCGGCCCCTGACCCGGCGGCGCGCCCGGCGCCACGCTACAGCGGCAACTTCATCGTGCGCTGGCGCGATGGCGCCACCGCCACCGGCACTGCCAGCGACAGCGCCACCACCGGGTCGCAATCCGAGCGCATGCTGAGTGTGCGCCAGAGCACCGGCGTGGCGCTCTCCGTGAAGCGCCAGATGGGCGGCAGCCTGCAACTGCTGAGCGTCGGCGACGCCGACGCCGCCGACCCCGAGGCCACCGCGGCCCGCCTGCGGCAGGACCCGCGCATCGCCGAGGTGGTGCCTGACCGCTGGCTGCGCCTGCACGACACCACGCCCAACGATCCCCAGTTCGCCCTCAACCAGCCCTACCTCAACACGCCCGCCGTGGTCGTGGGCGGCGTCAACCTGCCGCCCGCGTGGGACCGCACCCGCGGCAGCAGCAACCTGGTGATCGCGGTGCTCGATACCGGCTACCTACCCCACCCGGATCTCGCCAGCCGCATCGTGCCGGGCTTTGACTTCATTACCGACCCGGCCATCGCCAACGACGGCGACGGCCGCGACGCGAATGCCATCGACTCGGGCGATGGCGTACCGGCCGGCTTCACCTGCCCCGGCACCTCCACACCGACCACTACCGCCACCAACAACAGCTGGCACGGCACCCGCGTGGCCGGCACGCTGGGCGCGCTCACCAACAACGGGCAGGATATCGCCGGCGTGGACTGGAACGCCCGCATCCAGCCGGTGCGCGTATCGGGGCGCTGCGGCGCGCTGCTGTCCGACACTGTCGACGGCATGCGCTGGGCCGGCGGCCTGACCGTGCCGAACATAGCCAACAACCCCACGCCGGCGCGCGTGATCAACGTCAGCCTGGGCGGCGGCACCTGCTCCAGCGTCGAGCAGCAGGCCGTGAACGACCTCGCCGCCAACGGCGTGGTCGTGGTCGCCGCCACCGGCAACAGCGCCGGCGCGGTCGAAGCGCCGGCCGACTGYAGCGGCGTGGTCGCCGTCACCGCGCACGTCAACGACGGCGAGAACGCCAGCTATGCGAATGTGGGGCCGAAGGTCTCGCTGAGCGCGCCGGGCGGCGGATGCGGCAACTCCAAGGTGGTCACCAATCCCAACACCGGCGTCGCCTCATGCACGGTCTCGCAGTCGTTCATCCGCACCATATCCAATGACGGCACCACCACGCTGGGCAACTACGTCCTGACCAATTCCCAGGGCACCAGCTTCGCCGCGCCGCTGGTGTCGGGCGTGGCCGCGCTGATGCTCTCGGTCAACCCGGCATTGACGCCCGCGCAGGTCCTCGCCGCGCTGAAGAGCTCGGCGCGCCCGCACCCCGCGAACACCTATTGCACGCTGCCCGCCAACACCGGTATTTGCGGCGCCGGCCTGCTCGACGCCAATGCCGCGGTGATCGCGGCCGCGCAGGTCACGGCGAGCCCCCCGCCCACGACCAGCACGCCTTCGGGCGGCGGTGGCGGCGGCGCGCTGTCGTGGCCGCTCGCGCTCGGGCTGTGCGGCCTGGGCCTGCTGGCAGGCTGGGCCGCACGCCGCCGCGGACAGGCCTCGCCGCGCTGACCGCACGGCGGGCGCATGCGCAAGAGTCAGGCGGCCGGCGTCGTGCCGCGCCGCCGCTGCCACCACTCCTGCGCCAGCCACAGCGCCAGGCCGGCCAGCGCGCCGGCGGCATGCGAGACGCGCACCACGCCGAAGCCCCATTGAGGATCGAATACCACCGGCGCCAGCCACGACTGTTCCAGCCAGGTCTTCACCAGYACGCCAAGGCAGAGCATCACGCCGATGCCGCGCGACCAGCCGTCGCCCTGTAGCAGGCGCAGGCCGCCCCACAGCGCCAGCCCGTGCAGCGCGCCGGACAGCCCGCCGTACCAGCCCACCGAAGGCACCCGGCAGAGCACCAGTTGCACCGCCACGCCGCAGGCCACCAGCACGGCAAGCATGGCGAGCGTGCGGGCCTCGCGCCCGACCAGCAGCAGCAGGCCCGCTGTCGCCAGCAGGTCTGCCAGCCAGTGGCGCCAGCCGAGATGGACCCACATTGCGGTCAACAGGCGCCACCATTGCCCGCTGGCGCCCTGCCCCATCACCGCATCGCGCAGGTAAAGCCCGTGGGCGTGCAGCCAGGGGATGAAGGTGAATGCCGCGCTGAGCGCGGCGACGGCGGCAATGGCCGCGATGGCGGCCAGCACGCCAGGCGTGCCCTGCCCGCCCGGCCGGTGCCCGGCGACGGCCGGAGCCGGCGTCAATTGCCGCCGGCTCCGGCCGGCTCGCCGAAGACCGCCTGCCACAGCGCGCGCACGTGCGCCACCGGCGCCGCCACGTCGCCCGATGCCACGCGCGCCTGGTCGTGCCCGTCGAGGCGCAGCTGATGCTGGCGGGCGCGGAAGATGCGGTAGGCATCGCCCACCTCGCGCGCCAGCGTGGCATCGATCAGGCCCAGCTCTCCCGCGGTGCGCAGCAGCGCGATATTGCCGGCGTTGCGCGTCAGCTCGGGATGGTCGTGGCTGTGCAGCAGCACCAGGTATTGCACGGTGAACTCGATGTCGACCATGCCGCCGCGGTCGTGCTTGAGATCGAACAGGCCGCCAGCGTTGGGATGGCCGTCCGCCACCTTGCGCCGCATCGCGGTGATCTCGCCGCCGAGCGTGGCGGCGTCGCGCGGCTGCCGCAGGACTTCGTCGCGCAGGCTCTCGAAATGCGCGCCGATCTCCGGCTCGCCCGCGCAGAAGCGCGCGCGCGTGAGCGCCTGGTGCTCCCACACCCAGGCGGTGTTGTCGCCTTCGCGCTGCTGGTAGCGGCGAAAGCCTTCGAAGCTCGTCACCAGCAGGCCCGCCTCGCCGTTGGGCCGCAGGCGCGTGTCCACGTCGAACAGCGTGCCGGCCGCGGTATGGCTGGTCAGCCAGGTGATCAGCCGGCGCGCGTAGGCGGTGTAGATGTCGGGCGCGCGCTCGTGTTCGTCCTCGTAGAGGAAGATGATGTCCAGGTCGGACGCATAGCCGAGCTCCTTGCCGCCCAGCTTGCCGTAGGCAATCACGGCAAAGCGCGGCTGCTCGCGGTGACGCGTGGCCAGCTGGCGCCATACCGCCTGCAGCGTGACCTCGAGCATGGCGTCGGCCAGGTCGGACAGGCGGTCCGCGATCTGCTCCACCGTCAGCATGCCCTGCAGGTCCTGCAGCAGGATGCGGAAGGTCTCGGCATGGTGTTCGCGGCGCAGGATGTCCATCTGCGCCTCGATCTGGCCGTCGGCGGCGTCGAGGCGCGCGGCCAGGCGGGCGCGGAATCCTTTCCAGTCCTGCGCGCCCGCCAGCGCGTCGCTGTCGAGCAGTTCGTCGAGCAGTTGCGGGTGGCGCGTCAGGTAGGCCGCGGCCCAGCTCGACGCGTGCAGCGTGTCGGCCACGCGCGCCATCGCTTGCGGATACTCCGACAGCAGCGAGAGATAGGATGCGCGCCGGCTGATGGCCTCGAGAAAATCGACAAAGCGCGCGATGGTGCTGTCGGCATCGCTCTGGCGCGCGGCCAGGTCCAGCGCCCGGTTGACCAGCAGGTCGAAGCGCACCCGGCTCTGCTCGGACAGCGCGCGGTAGCGCAGCGACGCGCCGGTCGCGCGCAGCCGGTCGAGCAGGCCGGTGCAATCGGTGAAGCCGGCCTTGGCCAGGCGCTCGCATGGCGGTTCGTCCTGCTCCTCCTGGATCAGCGCGGGCCACAGCGCCTCGCACGGCTCGTTGACCTGGTCGGGGTCGGAGAAGGTGGCCTCGAACTGCTGCGCCACCGGGTCCTGCAGCGAAGCCAGCCGCTCCAGCAAGGCCGGCCAGTCGGCGCAGCCCATCATGCCGGCCACGGCCTGCTGCTCTTCCTCGGTGGTGGGCAGGTGGTGGGTCTGCGCATCGTCCCGGTATTGCAGGCGGTGCTCGAGCTGGCGCAGGAAGCGGTAGGCGTTGGCCAACTGCTCGGCCTGGCCGGCCGGCAGCAGGCCATGCTCCACCGCCACCACCAGCACTTCCAGCGTGGGCCGTATGCGCAGCGCGGGATCCTGCCCGCCGCGGATCAGCTGGAATACCTGGGCCATGAACTCGATCTCGCGGATGCCGCCGCGGCCCAGCTTGATATTGAAGGCGCGCTGGTTGACGCGCTGCCCGCCGCCCGGCGCCGCGAGGCCGCCGCTGCGCTTGGCCGCCTCGGCGCGGATCTGCGCATGCAGCGAGCGGATGGCGGCAATCACGCCGTAGTCCAGGTAGCGGCGAAAGACGAAGGGGCCGGTCAGGCTGGCAAGCTGCGCCGCGGCGCGCCCGGCGTGCGGCGTGTCCTGCGCCGACACCACGCGCCCCTTGATCCAGGCATAGCGCTCCCATTCGCGCCCCTGCACCACCAGGTACTGCTCGAGCATGCCGAAGCTGCACGCCAGCGGGCCGGCGTCGCCGTTGGGACGCAGGCGCATGTCGACGCGAAACACATAGCCATCGGCGGTGACCTCGGCCAGCAAGTTGATCAGGCGGCGGCCGAGGCGGATGAAGTATTCATGGTTGGACAGGCTGCGCTGGCCGCCGCGCGTGTCGCCGTCCTCGTCGTAGAGGAAGATCAGGTCGATATCGGACGACACATTGAGCTCGCGCCCACCCAGCTTGCCCATGCCGACCACCACCAGCTCCTGCACCTCGCCGCTGGATTCGCCGACCGGACGGCCATAGGTGGGCGCCATGTCCGCCTCCAGCACGGACATGCCGTACTGGATGCCGAGTTCGGCCAGGTCCGTCATGGCGCCGGTGACCTCGCCCAGCGTGGACAGGCCGCGCAGGTCGCGCTCGATGACCACGCACATCACCTCGGCGCGCAGCCGGCGCAGCGCGCGCTTGACGGCGTCCTCCACATCGGCCGACGGCTCGTGCAGCACCTTCAGCCGTGCCGCCATCCAGGCGCGCGTGAGCGGCTGCGCGCTCGCGCCGGCGACGATTTCCGCCAGTTCCGGACGGGCCTGCACCATGCGGCGGGTGTAGTGCGAATAGGCGGGCGAGTACAATGCCGTGCCGGCGCAATCGACCGGCACGAGTGCGGCGGCGGCCACGACGGCGTAAGRCCCCGTGGCCATGTCGGCTACGGCCTGCCTGGCGGCGCTGGAAGTGTTGCCGGGAGCATGTTCGCCACCGGCGCCGACCGCGGCGGCCTCGCTGGCAGCATTGCTTGCGTCGGGCGTGGGCGCGGCCGTGGAACTCGTCGGATCAGTGGAAGTCATTCCTGTTACTTGGAAGCGCGTGAGCCGGCCCCTTTTGCCGGTGCGCGCATCGTGCACGGCCGGTCAGGCACCGAATTGGAGAGCGCCTAGTATTGTCGGATAATCTGCGCATGTCCAGCCGCGCCACCCCACCCGCCAAGCCCCCCGCCACGGCCACAGCCGCGGCCGTGGCGGGTCAAGACACGGCCGCCGGCCCCTCCTTCCCGCGGCAGGCCGCGCGCCGCGCGCTGGCGCTGGTGCGCGCGCTCGGCCGCGGCGTGCTGGCGGTGCTGCGCCATCCCGTGTGGCGCGGGCTTGGCCGCGTACTGGTGCGCCTGGCGCTGGCGCTGCTGCTGGTGGCGGCGCTGGGCGGGCTGCTGATCCGCTTCGTGCTGTGGCCGCAGGCATCCGCGGCACGCACCTGGCTGGAGCAGCGCGGCTCGGTCGCACTCTCCGCCAGCCTGAGCATCGGCCAGCTCGATACCTACTGGGACGGCTGGCATCCCGCCTTCCATGCCCGCGATGTCAAGGCCGTCGACGCCGGGCAGCGCGTCCTGCTGGCCGCCGGCGCGCTCGACGGCAAGCTCTCCTGGCGCTCGCTGTTCAGCATGGACCTGCTGTTCCAGCAGATTTCCGCCAGCCATACCGATCTGCTCGTGCACCGCACCGCCGACGGCAAGCTGGAGGTTGCCGGCCTGGCGGTCGACACCACCGGCGCGCAGCCGCAGGACAACCGGCTGTTCGACTGGCTGCTGGCGCAGGGCAAGATCGAACTCAGCGACGGCAGGCTGCGCTGGCTCGACGAGAAGAACAAGYTGCCGCAGCTCGAGGTGGGCAATATCCAGTTCAGCGCCAGGCGCCTCGGGTCGCGCCACGTCATCCGGCTCGAAGCCCAGCCGGCCGCGCTGGCGCCGCGCCCGCTCGTGATGCAAGCCGACTTCCGCCACGACTACCTGCGCCGCGCCGGCGACTGGCACAACTGGCACGGGCAGGCCAGCTGGGACCTCGGCCAGCTCGAGCTGCCCGTGCTGCAGCGCTACACCGCCATCTTCGACCGGGTGACGCGCGGCACCTTCAGCACCGACGGCACCATTGAATTCCGCGGCGGCGAGATCAGTCGCAGCCAGGCGCGCCTGCGCGCCGATGGCGTGGACCTGCAGCTGGCCGGCGCGCCCGAGCCGCTCAAGCTCGCCAGCGCGCAGGCCTTCGTCCTGCACCGGGCCGGCCGTGACCACGATAACCTGCTGACGATCGAAACCCTGCTGTGGCAGCCCGAGCCAGCCGAAGGCCCGGCCGTGCCGCCGGCCAGGCAAGCGCAGGCGGCAACCCCTCCTGTTGCCGGCGCGACCGGAACCCCGCCCGGTGCGACGAGCAGCGCGGCGACCGGGCCGTCAGCCAGCGCGCCCGCCACCGAAAACGCCTGGCGCGAAGGCATGCGCAAGGTGATAGTGGGCTGGGCCACCGACAACAAGGGAAAGCTGCGCAAGTTCACGCTGAAGGCGCCGACCTTCGACCTCAACACGGTGCGCGCGCTGGCCACCTCGATGCCGCTCGATACCGCCTTGTCGCGCCAGCTGCGCGCGCTGCAGCCGTCGGGCCACCTCGACAACCTGGAGGTCAGCTGGAACCGCGACCGCCCGGGCATGCTTACCCGCCGCGAAGGCCAGACCCACTTCAATGTGCAGGGCACGCTGCGCAATGTCTCGGTCCGCGGCCAGCCGGCCAGTCCCGCGGTGAGTGCAAACGGCAAGCCGCGCCTGGGCGTGCCCGGCTTCTCGCGGCTGTCCGGCAGCTTCAGCTTTGACGACCGCCATGGCAGCGCGCGCCTCGAAGGCAGCAACGCCGCGCTGATATTGCCCGGCCTGTTCGAAGATCCGCGCGTGGCGTTCGACCAGATCACCGGCGAAGTGACCTGGACCCGCGACAACGGCAAGCTGGCGGTACGCACCGAGGGCGTGCGCTTTGCCAACGCGGATACCGCGGGCGTCGTGCGCGGCACCTGGCAAGCCGGCGGCGACGGCCATGGCGGCATTGCCGATCTCTCCGGCGAACTGAGCCGCGCCCAGGTCAGCCGCGTGCCGCGCTACCTGCCCCTGGGCCTGCCCGCCGCGACGCGCCAGTACCTGGCCGGCGCGCTCGTCGCCGGCGACGCCAGCGATGTGAAGTTCCTGGTCAAGGGCGACCTGGAGCATTTCCCCTTCCACAGCCCGCACGAAGGCGCCGGCGATTTTCGCGTCGAGGTGCCGATCCAGCGCGTCAGCTACCAGATTGCGCCCCATGTGAGCGCGGCGCCCGGCAGCGCCGCCGCGGCCAGCAACGGCGGCAAGGCCTGGCCGAACTTCACCGACATCAGCGGGCGCGTGCTGTTCGAGCGCGGTGGCATGTCCTTCGTGGCCCAGCGCGCTGGCGTGCAAGGTGTGCAGGGCGTCACGCTGCAGGACGTCAACGGGCGGATCGCCGACCTGGGCGATCACGGCCACCTCATACTCGACGGCAGCGCCGCCGGTCCCATGTCGGGCTTCCTGCGCTTCGTCGGCGCCAGCCCGGTGCGCGACTGGACCGGCCAGGTGACCAGCGAGATGCGCGCCCAGGGCAATGGCGAGCTGCGCCTCAAGCTCGACCTGCCGCTCACCGAGGCGAATGCCACCAAGGTGGACGGGCAGTTCCGGCTGCCCGGCAACGATGTCACGCTGAACCCGCAGTTGCCGCCACTGGGGGGCGCCACCGGCGTCATCGCCTTCAATGAGCACGGCTTCCAGCTCAACGACCTGCGCGCCCGCCTGTTCGGCGGCGAGATCCGCGCCGGCGGGGGCAGCCAGCCCGACGGCACGGTGCGCGTGACGGCCAATGGCAACATCGGCGCGGCGGGCATCCGCGAAGTGCTGGCGGGCTCGCCGCTGGCCGGGCTGGCGCCGAAGATCGAGGGCGGCACCGCTTACAGCGCCGTGATCGGCGTGCGCGAGCACCAGCCGCAGATCATGGTGAGCTCGGAACTGGCCGGGCTGTCGCTCGCGCTGCCGGCGCCGCTGGGCAAGAGCGCGGCCCAGGCCGTGCCGCTGCGCGTGGAACTGCGCCCCGCCGCCGCGCGCGCCGGTGTCGAGGAGCTGCTGGTGCAATACGGCAATGCGCTCAATGCGCGCTACCTGCTGCGGCGCAATGCCGAAAGCACGGAAGTGGTGGCCGGCGGCATCGGCATCGAGCAGCCGGCGCCGCAACCCGCCAGCGGCGTGACCGCCGCGCTCAGCACCGGCCGCTTCGACCTGGACCCC
The DNA here is from genome assembly GCF_056397305.1 of Cupriavidus sp. 05N40. Classification (NCBI taxonomy): domain Bacteria; kingdom Pseudomonadati; phylum Pseudomonadota; class Betaproteobacteria; order Burkholderiales; family Burkholderiaceae; genus Cupriavidus; species Cupriavidus sp. 05N40. The sequence continues at coordinate 941 of NZ_JBFTND010000092.1, read as the reverse complement.
TGGCGCGCCCTGCTGGACGACGGCACGAACCGAGGCAAGGCAAGCGGCGCCGGTGCGGCGCCCTCGCCCTTCGCGCCCGAGCGCGTCACCGCCCGCGCGCGCACGCTGACGGCGTTCGGCCGCGAGCTGAACGACGTGTCGCTGGAAGCCACCCGCGAAGGCGCGGGCTGGGCCGCGCAGCTGGATTCACGCCAGATCGCCGGGAGCCTGCGCTGGCGCAACGACGCCACCACCACCCCGGCGGGAGCGTTGACGATACGGCTTGCGCGGCTGAACATCCCGGACAGCAACGATGCCGGCAACATGGCGGATGCACTGTCGGGCAATGCCAGCGAGCTGCCGGCACTGGACCTGGTGGCGGACCACTTCGAGCTGCATGGGCGTGACTTCGGCAAGCTGGAGGTCAAGGCGCACGCGAACGACAGCGGCGGCGACCCGGTGTGGACGCTCGAGCGCCTGGTGATCGAGCAGCCCGGCGCCACCTTCACCGGCAGCGGCAGCTGGCGCATGCCGCGCCGGCTGCGCGAAGGCACCAGCCCCGAGCGCCGCACCCTGCTCGACTTCAAGCTCGAGGTGCGCAATGGCGGCCAGGTGCTCGAACGCATGGGCCTGCCACATATGCTGGCCGACGGCCATGGCACCTTCGAAGGCCGGGTAGCATGGCGTGGTTCGCCGCTGGCCATCGACTACCCCACCCTGTCCGGACGCATGAATCTCAAGCTCGAGAACGGCCAGATCCTCAGCGTGGACCCCGGCGCGGCCAAGCTGCTCGGCGTGCTCAGCCTGCAGGGCCTGATGCGGCTGGCCACGTTCGATTTCCGTGGCGTGGCGGGCGAGGGCATGGTGTTCGACGAGATCACCGGCACCGGCACGATCGAGAACGGCGTGGCCAGCACCAAGGACTTCGAGCTCAGGGGCGCCCAGCTGCGGGCCTCGATGAC
>NZ_JBFTND010000091.1:0-27964 GCF_056397305.1 Cupriavidus sp. 05N40 | reverse complement strand
GCCTTCACCGATGGCGCCCGCACCGGCAAGTTCGATGTCTTCACCGAAGGCGCCAACGCCTGAACACAGTCGGAGATGGTTCCGGATCGCGACAGGGGGTAGCCGGCAAGTGCCGGCTATCGCACCCGGTGGGGCGTCCGGCTGGCAATTGCTACTAGTCTGGAGTGCATGATGAATCTACGAGACAGCTTCCTGATCGTGGTCGGCTGGGTCGGGCTCTGCCTGGTCAGCGGCTCTATGGTCACGGTGGTCGCCCAAGTGCTGCCTTCCTGAGCAGCCTGGGTGGCTTTTTGCGACTGCACATGGAATTGGCTTGAGGATCTATCGACAGATAGATAAGATCACGCTATGAAAACGCAATCCGTACGCGAACAACTGCTCGAACATACGCTGGTGCTGATCCGCCGCCGTGGTTTCAACGGCTTCAGCTATCGCGATCTTGCCGAGCTGGTCGGGGTAAAAACCTCGAGCATCCACTATTACTTCCCCGCCAAGGACGACCTGGTGCTGGAAGCGGTGAAGGAATACAGCGCACGCGTCACAGAGCGGATCCGCAACATCGACGCCAGCCTGCCGCCGCATGCCCAAGCCGAGGTGTACCTCAGCTTCCTGCGCAATGCCGCCTGCGGTGACCAGATCTGCCTGGCTGGCATGTTGTCGACCGAAACCCTGTGCCTGCCCGAGACGGTACACGCCGAGCTCAAGACGTTCTACCGCATGAACGAGAACTGGCTGATGGGGTTGATCGAACGCGCGCAGAAGGACTACGACAAGGTCTACCTGGTACCGCCGAAGGCGCTGGCGCAAGTGATCTACGGTGCTTTGCAGAACGGCCTGGTAGTGGCACGCCTGTTCGGCGCGCCCGAACGGCTGGAGGCGGCAGCGCAATTGCTGATGGCTTCGCTGTCGGAGTAGAAGTCAGACCAGGCTAGGAGTCAAACCTCGCACGCCAGTCAAGCAGGAAGGGAAACAGGCAGGACGGCAGACAAGCAGGAAGGCAGGCGCTGAGTTGCGTAGTGTCGCCTGCCCGGTACTACCCGGGACAAGAAGGTTGTCGGAGTTCAGGCGCTGAACCCCGACAGCCTTTTTTCATTTGCGGCGCGCGCGGGCGCCTCCGGCAAGACTCACGCTACTTGCGTTCCACCGCGCGCCAGAACCCGCCATCCTCCACCACAGCCCCGTCGACGACCAGTTTGTTCAGGTGCGCGAGCAGGGAGCGCTGTGCCACCGGCAGCATGCGCTCCGGCACATCGTCGTACACGCGCAGCAGCAGGACTTCGAGCGCACTGTCGCCAAGGTCACGCAGCGCGTTCAGCACCTTGGCCTCGCGCTGCAGCCGGTGCCGGATCAGCGTGCGGATCGCATCGGCTGGCTTTGCCATCAGGAACCCGTGTCCCGGCGCCAGCCACTCCAGGTCCTCCTGCTGCAACGCGGCCAGCGATGCCAGGTAGGCGTGCATGTCGCCGTCGGGCGGATTGATGACAACGGTGGAACCCTGCATCACGTGGTCGCCGGTGAACAGGGTTTTTTCCTCCTCCAGCAGGAAGCACAGGTGATTGGAGGCATGGCCCGGCGTGTGGACTACGCGCAGGGTGCAGTCCCCGCCCAGCGCCAGCCGTTCGCCGTGCTCCAGGACGCGGTCCGGCCGGAAGGTCTGGTCCTGGCGCGGTGTGTCCGGCGCGGGCCGGCCGAGCACGGGCGCGCCGGTGGAGGCCTTCAGCTTCGGCGTGCCCGGGGAGTGGTCGAGGTGGGTATGGGTGGCCAGGATCCAGCGCACCGGTCCGGGCGCCGCGGCTAGCACGGCGGCCAGGTGAGCCTCGTCGTCCGGGCCCGGGTCGATCACCGCCCATTCGTTGGTGGCGGGATCGCCCACGAAATAGGTGTTGGTGCCGGGACCCGTCATCACGCTGCCGTTGCCGGCGGTCACGCGCCATACGCGGTCGGACAGGCGCATGGCCAGGCCGGTCGCCAGCTCGTAGCGAGCATGGCCTTCTCCATGCGGGTCGATGCGCTCGATCTCGGCATAGGGCGGCTCGCTCGGCAGCACGGGGCGCAAGCCACCGCTGCCCTGGGCCAGGCGCGGCATGATGCGCGCCACGCCACGCAGCTGCGCGGCATGGTCGAAGCACGCTTGCGCCGTCTCGAAGCGGGCAATCGCGGTGAGCGTGCGCCGGGTCACCGGCACGAACTTGTAGCCCTTGGCGGCGTCGAGGGCGTCGCTCGGGCGCACCCAGATATGCTCCATCGCTTCATCGCCATCGTGCACGGCAGTCTGGCCTGCCGGCGCCAGGGCGACGAAAAAGCGGGTATCGAAGCGCTTGGGCAGGCCGGGCGGCGTGAGCCAGTGGCTGTGATAGGCGAGGCGGTCCACCGCCAGGCGCACGTCGAGGCGCTCGCAGATCTGCGCCATGCCGGGCCCGCCGCTGCGGGCGGACTGGCGCAGCCAGCCATGCTGTTGCGCATCGCGCGCCTGCAGCGCATCGAGCCCGACCAGCGTGCCGGCGGAATCGCTTGCGAACAGCAGGCCGGCTTCTTCGAAGCATTCGCGCACTGCCGCGAGGTAGAAGTCCAGTCCGCCGTCGGGGACGCCGAGGCGCTGGCTTGCCGCCGCGTCGTCCAGGCCGGCACAGAATGCATGCAGGCTCCGGTCCTGGGGGTCCAGCGTGCCGCCGGGAAAGACGAAGGCGCCGCTGCTGCGATCGTCGTTGCGCTCGGGACGGCGCACCATCAGGACTTCCATGCCTTTGGCACCGTCGCGCACGACCAGGATGCTGGCTGCGTGACGCAGGGAGGAGGGACGTGATGCCGGGGGGGATCTGGGTACGGAATGTGGGGCGTTGCCGCTCTTTTGTTCTTCGCTCATGTCTGGCGGATGTCTCGGTGTGCTGGCAGGGTCAGGCCATAGTGTAGCGGCATCGCCCGGTTATGCCACCGAGGGAAAGCGAGACATGGCTCGCGATGCCTTGCCATGTAATGTGTGGTGCCACGGCGCCGGCTCGCGCATGCCGGGCCCGGCGCGCCTCGGCGATGTCCCGGCTGGCGCGCGAGAAGGCGGGGCCGCCGCGTCTGTCCGCAGTGGTCCGGGGAATCGATAAAGGCGGAGGCATGCTTTGCCGCCTAACATGCAGTCAAAAGCCGGCGCCGATCCGGCCGGATCCACGGGAGGAGGGAAGATGAACCGCAAAGGCCTGATCGATGCAGCCGAAGTCCTGGAAGACCTGGCGGCCGGCCTGCAGCCGGACCACGGCCGCCTGGCCGCGGGGGCCCATGCCCTGGGCGCCATGCATGCCGATCATCCGTCGTGGCGCGATATGACGGACGCCGCCTTCGGCCTGCAGGCGCTGGCCGCCGGCGGCGCGCTGGACCTGGACCAGAAGGGGCGCGCCCGCGCCGCCCGGCTGGCCGAGGTGGTGCGCAGCCTGGTGGACTCGCTCTAGGCGGCAGGGCAGGCGGCAGGCCAGGCGGCACAGGGTGCGCTGCCGGCCCGGCCTGGCTGGACTGCCTAGAAGGCCACCATCGCGAAGTCCTCCTTGCCGACGTCGCACAACGGGCAGCGCCAGTCATCGGGGATATCCTCCCAGCGCGTGCCGGGCGCAATCCCTTCCTCGGGCAGCCCGGCGGCTTCGTCATAGACCCAGCCGCAGATGATGCACACCCACTGCCTGAACTCGATGGCGTTGGAGGGCGACGTCGGTTCTTGCTCCACGGCGGCGTCTTGCGTCGCAGCCGGCGCGGGCGCAGCCGCGACAGCGGGCTCGTCCAGGCTGAATACCAGCGGCGCGGCCGTGCCTTGCCCGGGTGCGGCCAGCTTTTCCTGCAGCAGGGTCAGGAGCCGTTGCGCCTCTTCGGCGGTGAGGTCGATCCAGTACGGGTCTCCCGCACCGTCGTTCAAGCGCGCGGGGGAAAACTGCAGTTCTACTGCGGTGCCTTTCTTGTACATGCCTATGGAAATGAATGCGCGGCCGCCCGGTGGCAGGTCACGCGCGGGGCGGAGCGGAATTGGCGGTGGAGCGACCCCTGCCCGGGTCGGATAGCCCCAGCGGCCCGGCCAGCCATTGCTGGAAATCGGCGACGACATTCTCGTTCAGTTCGTGGCCGATCGGGTAGCGCCGCAAGCTGTGCGCGACGCCGAGTGCATCCAGCCACTGGCCGGCGCGTTGCGCCCAGGTCACGGGCAGCTTGTTGTCGAATTCGCCATGGGCGATGAACGCGGACAAGCCGGCGAGCGCCGCGCGAGGCGCGATATGGGGTTCGATCTCGGGCAGGATGCGGCCGCTCAGCACGGCGAAGCCGGTCACGTCGGCGGGCGCGCTGAGCGCCACGCCGGCGCTCATGATGCCTCCCTGGCTGAAGCCGCCGATCACCGTGCGCACGGGCGGTGCGTCATCTTCCGCGCCCTCCGCGCGGTCCAGCGCATGCAGGGCCCGCACCAGCGTGATCAGCTGGCGGCGGCTGCGGTCCGCTTGCGCGGCGTCGATGGCGGGCGCGCCGCCCTGGAAACTGACTTCGAAGAAGCCATACTGGCCCGGCGCGAACGTGAGCGGCCCGCGCACGAGCACGACCTGCACGCGCGGATCGGTCAGCGCGGCCAGGCCGGCGAGGCTGGTCTCGTTGCTGCCGACGCCGTGCAGCAGGATCAGGCGACCTGCGGGTGCGGCGGCAGGGTGGGCCTGACGCAGACGGTAGCGCAGCCCGCTGGCGGAATCTTCGGTCTGGGGGCCGATCTCGGCACTGCCTGGCAGCATGGGATCTCCTTGGTCAGGCCGCGACCGGCGCGGCGGCGGCCTGCGGCTGGCCGAAGACATAGGACTCCATCGACAACACGCCGTAGTCGATGCCGCCGTCGATCACCTGCAGCGCTTCGCCGGCCACGGCCGCGCCGACGGCCACCAGCAGCGGCAGGAAATGCTCGTCGGTGGGATGCGCGCGGGCGGCATCCGGCGCCAGCCGCCGATAGTCGAGCAACGCGGCGGTATCGCCGTCCTGCATGGCCTTGCGTACGGCTTCGCGCACCCAGGCCGTGAACCTGGCGACGTAGGGCGCATCGGTGCCGTCGCGGCCGCGGAACTCGTAGAGGTTGTGCGTCATGCTGCCCGAGGCCACGATCAGCACGCCCTGGTCACGCAGCGGCGCGAGCGCGCGCCCCAGCGCCAGTGCGCCGGCCGGGTCCAGCGGCTGGGGCAGCGAGACCTGGAACACTGGCACATGGGCATCCGGGTACAGATGCCGGACCGGCACCCAGGCGCCATGGTCCAGGCCGCGCTGCGGATCGGCACGGGCAGGGATGCCGGCCTCGCCCAGCAGGGCCACGGTGCGCATGGCCAGGTCGGGATGCCCCGCCACCGGATAGCGCAGCGCGTACAAGGCCGGGGGGAAGCCGCCGAAATCGTGGATGGTTTCCGGGCGTTCGGTGGTCGTCACGCCAACGCCGCCGCGCGTCATCCAGTGTGGCGACACCACCAGCACGGCCTTCGGCGTGGGCAGGGCGCGGCCTAGCGCGGTCAGTTGCGGGCCTGCCAGGCCAGGCTCGATGGCAAAGGTGGGTGCGCCGTGCGAAACGAACAGGGCGGGAAGTGCGGCTGACATGAATACGCTCCGATGGGCCGCGGCACGCCGGCTTGCGCGGGCGTCATGGCCGATTTCGATGGCGCAAGTGTATTAGCTTCGCTGGCCACGATAAACGGCAATCCATGTGATATATAGTCTCGAAAATCGGGACAATCGAATCAAGAGACGAGGACGCCATGGACCGGGCCCTGGAAATGAGTGTGTTCGCCGCGGTGGTCGAGGCGGGCAGCTTTGTCGGAGCGGTGGAGGGCCTGCGCATGTCGAAGGCCGCGGTGTCGCGCCATGTGGATGCGCTGGAGCAGCGTCTGGGCGTGCGGCTGTTGCAGCGCACCACCCGCCGCCTGTCGCTGACCGAGGAAGGCAGGATCTTCTACCAGCGTGCCAAGGAAGTGCTCGGCGCGCTGGACGATGCCGAAGCCGAGATCACCTCGCGCACGCGCGAGCCGAGCGGGCTGATCCGCATCAACGTGCCGCTGACCTTCGGCATCATGCATCTCGCGCCGCTGTGGAGCGCCTTCATGGAAGCGCATCCGCAGGTCGATCTGGACATTACCCTCAACGATCGCGTGGTGGACCTGGTCGACGAAGGCTATGACATGGCCGTGCGCATCGGAGATATGCCAAGTTCGGCACTGATCAGCCGCCGGCTTGCCGGCACCCGCATGACCCTGTGCGCCTCGCCGGCCTACCTGCAGCGGCACGGCGAGCCGCGCCATCCGCATGAACTGGCGAAGCACCGCGTGCTGGCATACGCCAACTGGTCCGGCCGCGACGAATGGCACTTCGAAGGCCCGGATGGCAAGGTGAGCGTGAGCACCCGCGCGCGCGTCTATGCCAACAACGGCGACACCTGCCGCGCCATCGCGCTGGCGCACGGCGGCATCATGCTGCAACCCAGTTTCCTGCTGCAGGAAGACTTGCGCAGCGGCGCGCTGGTCGAGCTGATGCCGGCATATCGGGCGGGCGAACTGGGGGTCTACGCCGTCTACCCGACGCGCAAGCAGCTGCCGCTCAAGGTGCGGCGGCTGGTGGACTACCTTGTGCAGGCATTCGCCAGTGTGTCGTGGGAGAGCGGGCCGGGCGGCGACGCTTCTTCGGCGGGGCCGGGCTAGCCGGACTACCCGGCGGCGCCCGCTGCCGTGACCGATGTGGCCGCAGTGGCCGCAGTGGCTGCAGTGGCTGCAGTGGCTGCGGCTTCCGCAACGATCGCCTCAGGCGCCGCGGCCACCTTCGGCTGTGGTCCGGCGGACACCACGTCATGCACGAAGCGCAGCTTCTCGACCGCCTTCGGCGAGAGCGCGAACGGGTAGCCGTCGGCAAGGCCCAGGCTGCGGTTCAGGCTGTTGAGTACATAGGTCAGCGGATACCAGCGGTTCATCAGGCTATCGAAGCTGGATTCCTCCACCGGCGTCTGGTCCGTCAGTACGGGCTCCCCGGCGGTACTCGGCTTGAGCGCCAGCCCGCAGGCCGCGGCGGTGTCCACCGTATCGACGATATGGAGGTAGTGCGCCCATGTCTCCGCCCAGTCCTCCCACGGATGCATGGCCGCGTAGGCGCTCACGTGCGCCTGCTCCCAGCCGTCCGTCGCGCCTTGCTCGTAATGCGCCGCCAGCGTGTCGGCGTAGTCCACGCGCTCATCGCCGAACAAGGCGCGGAACGGCACGATCCAGTGCGTGCCGGCAACCAGCCGGTCGAAATAGTAGTGGCCGATCTCGTGCCGGAAGTGGCCGAGCAGCGTGCGGTAGGGCTCGCCCATCTCCGAGCGGGTCTTCTCCCGGTGCGCGTCGTCGGCCTCCGCGATATTCATGGTGATGAGCCCGTTGTCGTGGCCCGTCATCACGCGCTCGTCGCCGACGTCCTCGAGGAAATCGAACTGCAGGCCGCCCTCCGGATCGGCTTCGCGCGAAACCACCGGCAGGCCGAGCGCGGCCAGCGTGTAGAGCGCCCGCCGTTTCGCCGTCTCCAGCCGCCACCAGTAGAGGCGGTTGTTCGGCGTCGCCAGGAACGGCGTCGTGCGGGTCAGTTCGCACGACTCGCAAAGCGTGTCCTCGGAATCCGCCGGAATCATCCAGTTGCAGACATCCTGGACCGCGTAGTTGTGGCACTGCTTGTAGAGCGCGCCGTCGGCCCCCTCGTTCAGGCAGCGCCAGAGCCCGTCGCCGGCAGGCTCGAACGCGCACACCTGCGAAATCGCCGGGACATAGCCGAGCAAGGCATTGCACCGCTCGCAGGACACGTTCTCGAAGAACACCAGGTTGCTGCATTTTCCGCAGTGGAAAGTCTTCATGGCTCGTCCCTGTGATCCTTGTGACCCTGCGACCCTGCCGATCCGGCCGCACCGCCAAGCAGCCGGTGCCGTTCGTACCCTCCGGCCGATCTTGCCGCAAGTGTGCCGCGTGTGCCGCGTGTGCCGCCAGCGCATGTCACGTCCGCCGGGCAAAAGGCCGGCACCAGCCGGCACGCCAAGTCCGGGCTGCAAGTTTTACATGGCGGCGTTACAACCGCGTGGGCCAAGATCGCGCAGCCGGGTCGTCGGGTGGCCCGGCAGCGATCGCGGCTATCGCAGCTTATCGATGCTATTGCTGGGGGGAATCCCTGCCGGTCCTGGCGGTGCGGTCGGCCGGCTGCGTGCTCTGCGGGTCCCGCTGGCCGGGCTGGGCGGTCTTGCGGCCTTCACCGGGCTGTTCGATATGGTTTCGTTGCCGGGAGCCGCCGCGTTCCGCCGGGCTCCGCACTCCATGCGGGGGATTCATGGTCATCTCCGTTTGCTGTGGCTTGTGCATGGCTGGCCGGGGGCGTCGCCGAAGGCGCGCTGCCGCCATGCTATCCGGATCGAGCAAGAGGCGTGCCACGAAAGAGGTGGCCGCGGCGGGGGGCGGGAGGGCCGGCAGAAAGCCGTCCGGCGTGAGATCATGGCCGCCTGTTTTCTCAACTTCGGCAAGGGGAGTATCGAATGACCATGGCAAAGGAAAAAGCCATCCTTGCGGGCGGCTGCTTCTGGGGCATGCAGGATTTGCTGCGCCGCTATCCCGGCGTGCTCGCCACGCGCGTCGGCTATAGCGGCGGCGACGTCGCCAACGCTACCTACAGGAGCCACGGCACGCATGCCGAGGCGATCGAGATCGTCTTCGATCCGCAGAAGATCAGCTACCGCCAGATCCTGGAATTCTTCTTCCAGATCCATGACCCGACCACGCGCAACCGTCAGGGCAACGATGTCGGCACGAGCTATCGCTCGGCGATCTTCTACGCGGACGACAAGCAGAAGCAGGTAGCCGAAGCCACCATCGCGGATGTCGACGCGTCGGGAGTCTGGCCGGGCAAGGTCGCAACGGAACTGGCCCCGGCGGGACCGTTCTGGGAGGCGGAGCCGGAACACCAGGATTACCTCGAACGCTACCCTTCGGGCTATACCTGTCACTTCGTCCGGCCGAACTGGCGGCTGCCGGCAAAGGCCGGGGCCGGCGGCTGAGGCCGCGGCTACAGATACAGCTACGGCACCTTCAGGCGCATGAAGAACCGTGAAGGTGCATGAAGGCGGCCCAGGGCGCCTTTGCGAAGGCCGCCGGGCCGGCATGGGTGCGTGGCACTCAGTCGGCTTCGCCGCGGCGCAGGACTTCGCCTAGCGCGGCTTCGATCTTCGCCGCGATTTCCTGAAGCGGCCCGGCAAAACGCCGGATGGCTTCCTGCGCGTCGATGGCAGCCGACAGATACACGACATTGAGGCTGCCCAGCACGCGCTCGCCGTGCCGCAGCGGTACGGCCAGCCCGCCGATCTTCCTTTGCTCGGCCCAGTCGCCGCGATTGGTGCTGAAGCCGTCGGCACGCACGCGTTCCACCAGCTTGCGTATGAAGACTGCATCGTTGGCCAGGGCGGCCTGTTCGGCACCGCCCGCGCCCGCACGCAACATGTTCAGCATGTTCTCGCGCTGGACCTCGCTGCAGTAGGCCAGGTAGGCACGCCCGGCCGACGTCAGCAGCAGCGGCAACCGCCGCCCCACCATGGCGCGGTGGAACGACAGCGGACTGAAGCGATGCGTGGTCTCGCGGATGATCATCGCGTCCCCGTCCGGCGTGACAAGGTCCGAAGGCCACGCCACGCGCTGCAGGAGTTCTCCCATCAGCGGCGCGGCCACCGTCGAGATCCACTCGTCATCGGTGAACCCTTCGCTCAGCCCGCGCACCTGCAGCGTCAGCCGGTAGCTTTCATCGGAATCGCTGCGCCTCACCAGGCCTTCGGTCATCAGCGTCTCCAGCAGGCGGCGCACCGTGGTGCGGTGCAGGCCGGTTTGCTCGCTGAGTTGCTGCGCGGTGGCGCGCCCGCTCTCCATGCGGTTGAGCGCCTGCAATACCGCCAGCCCGCGCGACAGGCCGCGCACGCTGGCATACGTCGAAGATCTTGCCGTTGTCGAGACAGGCACAAAAATCCTTTATAAATCAACGATGTGCATTCCTTGCACATGTTGAACGTTTTTTTGTCGCCTGACAAGCCGGTCACTAGACTCGCTTCATCACACAGATCAGCAAGTTCAGCGGCCGCCCGGGCCGACATGACGATAAATCAGGAGCAAAGATGTCCAATGCCGTTTCCCCCGCTGTCAATCCGTCCACCGCCCGACTGCCGTACGAGAGCATCTGGGGCGAGTTGCGCGGCGTCACCTTCAGCCAGGGCTGGCTCGACGCAAACGGAATCCGCACGCGTTACCTGCACGCAGGCAGCGACGACAAGCCCGCGCTGATCCTGCTGCATGGCGTCGGCGGCCATGCCGAAGCTTATGTGCGCAACCTGCAGGCGCATGCCGGGCACTTCAATGTGTGGGCCATCGACATGATCGGCCACGGCTGGACGGACAAGCCCGATGGCCCGCGCGAGGTGTCGGCCTACGTCGATCACGTGATCGGCGTGCTCGATACCCTGGGCATCGGGCGCGCGTCGTTCTCCGGCGAGTCGCTGGGCGGCTGGGTGGCATCGCGCCTGGCGATCGATCATCCGGAGCGCGTCGAGCGGCTGGTGCTGAACACGGCGGGCGGCTCGCAGGCCGATCCGGTCGTCATGGAGCGGCTCAAGACGCTGTCGATGCGTGCCGTGGAAGACCCCGGCTGGGACTTCATCAAGGCACGCGTGGAATGGCTGATGGCCGACAAGCGCAAGGCCTTCGACGACCTGATCGCCACGCGCCAGGCCATCTATGCCCAGCCCGGCATGGTCGAGGCCCAGCGCGGCAACATGGTGCTGCAGGACATGGAAACGCGACAGCGCAATATCCTGCGCGCGCAGGACTACGGCCGCATCCAGGCACCCACGCTGGTGCTGTGGACCTCCGACGATCCCACCGCCGACGTGTCCGAAGGACGCCGCATCGCGACCATGATCCCGGGCGCGCTGTTCACCGTGATGGACGGCTGCGGGCACTGGCCGCAGTTCGAGGATGCCGAGACCTTCAACCGCATCCATCTCAACTTCCTGCAGGGCAGGGCGGTGCCGGAAGCGACCACCGTCTGACCTGAAAAAAGCAAGGAGGAGACATGAGCAACGCCATCGAGATGGCGGCGGGAGACGGCCGCCCCCAGGATCTGACGACTGACGTGGCCATCATCGGCGCCGGCCCGGTCGGACTGATGATCGCCAATATCCTCGGCCTGCAGGGCGTGCGCGTCGCGCTGGTCGAGAAGCTCGACGAGATCATCGACTACCCCCGCGCGATCGGCCTCGACGACGAGGCCCTGCGCGTGTTCCAGTCGGTGGGTCTGGCCGAAGTGCTGCTGCCGCATACGACACCGCACCACTGGATGCGCTTCGTCACGCCGGGCGGCCGCTGCTTTGCCTCGATCGAGCCCCGCACCGATGAATTCGGCTGGTCGCGCCGCAATGCCTTTATCCAGCCGCTGGCCGATCGCGTGCTCTACGAAGGGCTGGCGCGCTTCCCGCACGTCAGGATCCTGTTTGGCCAGACCGTGTCCGGCTTCACCCAGGACAACAGCGGCGTGACGATACGCACGACCGGTGCCACGGGCGCCGAAACGGTGCTGCGCGCGGGTTACCTGGTGGGCGCGGATGGCGGCAACAGCTTCGTGCGGCGCAGCCTCGATATTCCGTTCGAGGGCCGCACCAAGCCGAACCAGTGGATCGTCGTCGACGTGCGCAACGATCCGATCGGCACGCCCCATATCTATATGCATTGCGATCCGGAGCGCCCCTATGTGTCCGCGGCGCTGCCCCATGGCGTGCGCCGCTTCGAGTTCATGGTGATGCCGGGCGAAACCGAGGAAGAGTTGTCGAGGCCGGAGAACCTGGCCGCGCTGATGCGCAAGCTGGTACCGGAGCCGGACAAGGTCGACTACATCCGCAAGCGCGTCTACACGCACAACGCCCGCCTGGCACGCAGCTTCCGCTCCGGGCGCGTGCTGCTGGCCGGCGACGCGGCCCACATCATGCCGGTGTGGCAGGGGCAGGGCTACAACAGCGGCATCCGCGATGCGGCCAACGTGGCCTGGAAGCTTGCGATGGTGGTCAAGGGCCAGGCGCAGGAGCGCCTGCTCGATACCTATGGCATGGAGCGGCGCGCGCACGCCCGCTCGATGATCCACCTGTCCGAGGTGGCGGGAGACATCTTCGCCCCGGCCAGCCGCACGGGTGCGCGCCTGCGCGACGGGTTCACGCGGGTCATGAACGCCTTCCCGCCGGTCAAGCAGTATTTCGTGGAGATGCGCTTCAAGCCGATGCCGCGCTATGAAAGCGGGGTGGTGCTGTTGCCCGAGCGCGATGCCGCGCCGGGTTTCCTGGCGCGGCGCCTGGAGCGCGCCGGCAACTCGGCATTGGGCCGCCTGCTCGGACTGATGTGCGAGAAGCGCGAGTCGCTGGTCGGGCGCATCGTGCACGGCCGCGATCCGGCCGGCAACTCGCCGGTGGGCCGGATGTTCATCCAGCCGATGGTGCGCACGGAGCAGGGAAGCGTCATGCGCCTGGACGACGTGATCGGCAACCGCCTCGCCATCGTCGGCTGGGGCACCGATCCCACCTTTGGCCTGACGCCGCAGGCACGGGTGGTGTGGGAGCGGCTCGGTGCCTGCTTCGTGATCGCCAAGCCCGACCCGCAACTGGCCTACCGCGCCGACGTTCCGCCCGGGGTCATCGCCGTGGGGGACGTCCAGGGCCGGCTCAAGGACTGGTTCGGCAGGCAGCCCCATGCCATGGTGCTGCTCAGGCCGGACCGCTTCGTCGCCGGGACGTGCTCGCCGCAGGAGGTGTCGCAGTCGATCATGGCGCTGGCCGACAAGCTGGCGCTGGTGCCCGCCGCCGGCACGGCGCACGCGGACGGCGCGTGCCTGCCCGCGCGCGGCATGGCGCCGGATGGCCAGGTCCTGGCGCTCGCCGGAGGGAGCCCGGCATGACGATCCATCTGGAGTGCCTTTCGCACACGCCGCTGCACGGTTATTTCGACCCGGACCCGGCCATCGTCGCCGAGGTGGAGGCGGTGCAGGCGGCAGCGCGCGCCCGCGTCCGGGCCTTTGATCCGGAACTGGTGATCGCCTTCGCGCCCGACCACTACAACGGTTTCTTCTACGACGTGATGCCGCCGTTCTGCATTGGCGCGGCGGCCACCGCGATCGGCGATTTCAAGAGCCTGGCCGGGCCGCTCGACGTGCCGCGCCAGACCGCGCTGGCGCTGGCCGATGCGGTGCTGGCCGCCGATATCGATGTCGCCGTGTCGTACCGCATGCAGGTCGACCACGGCTGCGCGCAGGCGCTGGAGGTCCTGACCGGCGGCCTCGACCGCTATCCCGTCATCCCGGTCTTTATCAATTCCGTCGCGCCGCCGATGGCCTCGTGCCGGCGGGCACGCTTGCTGGGTGACGCGATCGGGCGGTTTGCCGGGCGCCTGGGCAAGCGGGTCCTGGTGATCGGATCGGGCGGCATCTCGCACGAGCCGCCGGTACCCGAGATCGAGCCCGCCATCGCCGCGGGCCACGCAGAGAACGTCGAACGGCTGATCGCGGGGCGCAATCCTTCGCCCGAATCCCGCGCCGCCCGGCAGGCACGCACCATCGCCGCCGCCAGCGCATTCTGCGCGGGCGACAGTGCGCTGCACGCGCTCAATCCCGAGTGGGACCGGGCCTTCCTTGCCTTGCTGGCCAGGCGCGAGCTGACGGCGGTAGACGGCATGACCGACGAGGCCATCACGCGCGAGGGCGGCAAGTCCGCGCACGAGATCCGCACCTGGATCGCGGCCTTCGGCGCGCTGGCGGCGGGCGGGCGCTACCAGGCCGAGATCGACTACTACCGTCCGATCCCGGAATGGATCGCCGGCTTTGGTGTCATGCACGGCCGCTGCGCCACGCAAGCGGCATCTCTTCATCAACCCGAACGCTTCGATTGCCATGCAAATGACCACTAGCCAGCAGACCGTACTCGCGCTCGCCGAGCGCCTGCGCCGCGCGGAAGCCGACCGCGTCCCCATCGGGCCCTTGCGCGACGAGATCGCGGGCGGCGGTGCCGGTGTCGCCTACGCGATCCAGCGCGCCAACGTCGACGCCTGGCGCGAGCAGGGCCGCCGCGTGATCGGGCGCAAGATCGGCCTGACCTCGCTGGCGGTCCAGCGCCAGCTGGGCGTCGACCAGCCGGACTTCGGCACCTTGTTCGCCGACATGGTCTATGGCGACGACGAACCCATTCCCGTGGCCCGCACCCTGCAACCCAAGGCCGAGGCCGAGGTGGCGCTGGTGCTCAAGCACGACGTGCCCGCCATCGACGCGACGCTGGTCGATCTCATCAATGCGGTCGACTATGTGCTGCCCGCCATCGAGGTGGTCGGCAGCCGCATCGACAAATGGAATATCTCCTACGTCGACACCGTGGCGGACAACGCTTCCAGCGGGCTGGTGGTGCTGGGTGCGGTCCCGGTGCCGCTGGCGGGCCTGGACCTGAAGACCGTGCAGATGGAGATGTTCCGCGCGGATACGCGGGTATCGGCCGGCACCGGTTCAGACTGCCTCGGCCATCCGCTCAACGCCGCGGTATGGCTTGCCCGCAAGCTGGCATCGCTGGGCGATCCGCTGCGCGCCGGGGACCTGATCCTGACCGGGGCGCTTGGCCCGATGGTGGCGGTGGAACCCGGGCAGGTCTACGAAGCACGCATCGCCGGCGTCGGCACCGTTCGCGCCCGCTYCGCGCAAGACTGATCCCCGGCCTTCGCCTAGATTCGCCGGGATTCACCGGGAACCCCGCAGCAGCTTCACYTCGCAACACCCTCATCACGGGCACAGAGGCCGCGGTAGCGGCTCGCCCGACCAAAACGACAGGAGACAAGCCGTGCAGACCCAGACCCAGACCCTGACCCAGACTCTGAGCCTCAAGCCGCTCTTGCTGAGCGCCATCGTCGCCACCGTCGCTTCGCTGGCCGCGCCCCTGGCCATGGCAGACACCTATCCGAGCCGGCCAGTCACCCTGGTCGTGCCGTTCCCCGCCGGCGGCGTCACCGACATGATTGCGCGCCAGCTCGCGCAGCAGATGCAGACCGGCCTGGGCAAACCGGTGGTGGTGGAGAACCGGCCGGGCGGCGGCGGGCAGATTGCCGCGCAGGCGGTCAAGCGCGCCGAGGCGGACGGCTACACGGTCTTCATCGGCGCCACCGAGATGTTCGCCATCAACCCGGGCCTGTACCGCAACTTCTCCTATGATCCGCTGAAGGACTTCAAGCCGGTCACCGCGCTGGCCGGCTCGCCGCTGGTGCTCGTGGTGCCGGTGGGCAGCCCCGTGAATTCGGTGAGCGACCTGGTCCAGCTCTCGCGCAGCAAAGGCAGCGGCGTGAACTATGCCTCCCAGGGCATCGGCTCGATCGGCCACCTGCTTGGCGGCCTGTTCGCCGACAAGTCCGGCGGCCACCTGACCCATGTCGCCTACAAGGGCTCCGCTCCCGCCTTGCAGGACGTGATGGCCGGCCAGGTGGACATGATGTTCGATCCCGTCATCACCACCTCGCCGCTTATCAAGGGCGGCAAGGTCAAGCCGCTGGCGATCGCGTCGCAGCGGCGCTCCGCCCAGTTGCCCGAGGTCAAGACGCTGTCGGAGCTGGGTGTCAAGGGGCTCGACGCGGGGGTCTGGTTCGGCATGGTGGTCAAGGCCGGCACGCCCGACGCCATCATCAGCCGACTGAACGAGGAAGCGCTCAAGGCGCTGAAATCGCCGGAAATCGTCAGGCGCTTCACCGATCAGGGCCTCGAGCCCATGCCCATGACACCGCCGCAGTTCGGCGCCTTCCTCAACAGCGAAAACGCGCGCTGGGCGCCGCTGGTCAAGGCCAGCGGGGCCAGCGTCGAGTAAGCCCTGGCGGAGAATCCACGATGACACGCAAGCTCAAGGCCGCCATCGTCGTTCAGGCAATATCGGCACCGACCTGATGGTCGAACCGGGGCGGCGCGGGATGGTGGGCGGGCAGGAGGACATGATCGTCGACGTGGCGCTCGACCTGCTCGAAGGGCGTGCTGGCGGCGAAGGTGCCGGCTCGCGTCGCGCAGCCTGAACCGGGCAATGGTGCCGTGGGCGGCGCGTCTGTCGGGCGGACGCGTTCGCGCTGCGGCGATGCCAGGAAAAAAGGCCGGCATGCATGCCGGCCAAACGTCCTTGCACCCGGTAAGGAAATGACAAGGTCGATATGATCTTTGGCGGCGGGCCCCGAAAGCCCCGCCGGGTCATGCCGCCGCAGGCATCAGAAGCGGTGACGCATGCCAAGCATGGCGCCGGTCTGGTTCTGGCCCGCGATCGTGTTGGTCGCGCTKGTCACGCCGTAGCTTGCCTTGCCCTTGTTGTTCACGTAGCCGAGCAGCAGGTAGGCGTCGGTCCGCTTGGACAGTGCATAGTCGGCGTTGATCACGAACATCCACGAATCGTTGTTGTCCTTGCGGGCATCGGTGTAGTACGCCGCACCGGTCAGGCTGAGGGCCGGCGTCAGCTTGTACAGCGCGCCAAGCCAGTACAGGTTGTCCTGCCGGGTGACGTTGGCAGTGGTGGCATCGTCGCGCAGCCAGCGGTAGCCGGCGAACAGCTTGGCATTGCCGAACGCATAGGCGCCGCCGATGGCGACACGCTTGGCGGCGGCGCCGGAAGTGGCGACGCTGCTGCCCTGGTACTGGTCATAGGCGATACCCACCGAAGCCGGGCCATTCTCATACGCCAGGCCGCCGCCAAAGTTCTTGCCGACCTGGAAGCTCCCCGGGACTTCGCCGCCGTTGGCCACATTGCTGTCCCGGCCGAAGCTGTAGAAGCCGGTGGCGGTGAGGCCGCCGAACCTGCCGGTGTACTTGACGGCGTTGTCGGCACGGCCGTTGAAGCCCTGGGTATCGACCGAGTTGAGCGAGTAGCTGGTGCCGACGGCCATCGGGTCGTAGGCGCCGAACAGGTCGTACAGCGAGTTTTGCTGGCGGCCCAGTGCCACGGTGCCGAAGTTGCCTTGCAGGCCGACATAGGCCTGACGGCCGAACAGGCGGCTGCCCTGGCCGGATTTGCCGGTGTCGAGGTCGATGCCGCTTTCCAGCACGAAGATGCCCTTCAGGTTGTTGCCGAGGTCTTCGGTGCCACGGATGCCCCAGCGCGAACCGGAGAGGCCGCCGGAGGTAACGCCGGTGACCGACCCGCCACCGTTGGCGCCTTGTACATGGCTCTGGAAGCTGATGCCGGCATCGGCAATGCCGTAGAGCGTCACCGCGGAAGCGGCCTGGGCGAAGGCGGACCCGGAGGCGGTGCAAGCTGCCGCAATTGCGGCAAAAGCGAGGAGATTTTTTTTCACGGACATTCTCGGTTTCTATTTGAGCGAGTAGTTGCCTGCTGCCTCTGGCAGCGAGCGGAGGCGTTCCACCCGTATGGCTCCGAGAGATTAAGACGTCTATGTGACAGCAATAAGTAAATGGTTATGAAAAATACAAACACATTGTTTCTTTAAGTGAAACTATGTGACCGCACGCCATCCGCTTCCGCAACGCACCTCCGGCGCACCTCCGGCGGCCCGGTCCCGGCCCCGGTTCTTGCCTGCCAAAGAGGGACCGGCTAGTGTGAGGTAGACCCAGGCCGGGAGAGGGCATCATGCTGGAAGACAGATACGGGCTGACACTGACAACGACATCGACGGCCGCCCGGGACGCCTATGTGGCGGGCGTGGATAGCGTGCTCTCAGGGGTGGCGGGGTACCGGGAGTCCCTGGGGCAGGCCATCGCGGCCGATCCCCGCCTGGCGCTGGCGCACGCCGCCCAGGCGCGCGGCATGTTCCTGGACGCAGAGATCGCGCCCGCGCGCGAGGCCGCCGGCCGGGCGCGCGAGCTGGCGGCCAATGCCTCGGCGCGCGAGCAGAGCCATGTGAACGTCATCAGCCTCGGCGTGGAGGGCAAGCCCGCGCAGGCGATGCAGGCCATGCTGGCGCATTTGCAGGCCTGGCCGCGCGATGCGATGGTGCTGGCGCCGGCTACCAGCGTGTTCGGCCTCTATGGCTTCAGCGGCGATCCGGACCACGAAGAGCAGCTCTACCAACTGCTGGCCTCGCTGGCGCCAGCCTATGGCCAGGACTGGTGGTTCGACGCGGTATATTCGTTCGCCGCCTGCGAAACCGGGCGGCTGGAACAGGCATGGACGCTGATCGAGCACAGCTTTGCCGCCAATTCCCGCAACGCCCACGCCGCGCATTTCCGGGCTCACGTGATGTACGAGCGCGGCGAGACGGCCGCGCTGCTGGACCACCTGGAAGGCTGGCTGCCGGCGCTGCCCAAGCGCAGCCTGACACACTGCCATCTGTCATGGCACGTAGCGCTGGCGGCGCTGGCGGCGGGACGGCTCGAGCGCGCCTGGGAGGCCTATCGCGCCGGCGTCCATCCGGGCGGCGCGTGGGGCCCGCCGATCAATGTCGTCACCGACGCGGCGTCTTTCCTGTGGCGCGCCGAGCTTGCCGGCGAGCCGAGAAACGCAACGCTGTGGAATGAAGTCCATGCGCACGCGCTGCGTTCATTTCCCAAGGCCGGGCTGGGCTATGCCGACGTGCACGCGCTGATTGCCTGCGTGGTCCATGGCGACAGCGTCTGCCTCGAGCGACGCCTCGCGGAGATCCGTCAGCGCATCGCCGAGAACCTGTACCCGCCCGGCGAGGTGGTCGTCGCCCTGGCCGACGGCTTTGCTGCCTACGCAGCCGGGGACTGGAACGGCGCGATCCGGCACCTGGAGCGCGCCTTGCCGCAAACGGTGAGGATCGGCGGCAGCCGCGCCCAGCGCGACCTGGTGGAGCTGACGCTGGTCTCTGCGTTTATCAAGGACGGCAGGGCGGACGAGGCCAGCGCATTGATCGGCCGCCGCGACGTGAGGCACCCCGTGGTCGGCGTTGCGGGGTACGGCTGAGCATGGCACGCCTTCCTGCCTGACGCTCAACGCTCGGCGCGCCTGGCGCAAGTGCCGGCGCGCACAGCGTTCGCTAGGACCGCGCGGCGGCCCGCTGCCGTGTCCGCGGCTTCGCGGCAGCGGCGGGCGCCGCCGCGGCGCTGGCCGCTGCCTTCTCCCTGCCCGCGGCCAGCAATCCCGTCAATACGAACTGCTGCACGCCTTGCCGCCATTGCGCCAGCGCGACCTTGGGCCGCGTGGTGGGCCCGGTGGGCTTGGCGCTGAAGAACATGCCGACGCCRTGCATGGCGGACCAGGCGCAGCGCACCATCATGTCGTCGAACTGCTCCGCGAGGCCGTTTTCTTCGAAGTAATCCTGCACCGCCCCAAACAGGAGCTGGTACGACGCGCTGCCCGCTTCGAGCAGTTCGGGATAGTTCTCCTTGCCGACGATCTGCGGGCCGAACATCAGGTAGAACAGGGCCGGATGCCTGACGGCGAATTCGATGTAGCCGTCCATGACCGTCAGCAGCCGCTCCCCGGCGGCCATCTCGGGCGACAGCCGGGCCCGCCGCACGGCGACCAGCTCGCGGAATCCATCGGCGGCAATCGCGGCAAGCAGGCCTTCCTTGTCGGCGAACTGATTGCGTGGCGCGCCGTGGGAGACGCCGGCGAGCCTGGCAGCCGAGCGTAGCGTCAGTCCATGCACGCCTTCGGATGCCAGGATCTCCCTGCCGCAGCGGATCATCTCTTCGCGCAGGTTGCCATGGTGGTAGCTCTGGCGGGGCGGGGGTGGGCTAGCGTTTGTCATGGTGTTGCCGTTTGCGGTGTCGTCAGGCCTCCATGTTAGCGCCAATGGGCATTGCCGCAGGAAAGTCCCCGGCCAGCCAGGGAGCCGTCTGGCGACCCGGCGCCTGCTGTCGCGGCAAGCCTCTCCCTACCCGGCATGCCAGGCATTGCACGGACTACACCGAACTTGCGATGTGCTCGCGCAGCCATTGATGCGCGGGGTCGCGATGGGAGCGCTCATGCCAGAGCATGGACATCTCGTAGCCAGGTACTTCGAGAGGTGGCTCGACAACCCGCAGTGCAGGGTTGTCGCGAACCAGGCGCGCAGGCAGCATCGCCACGAGATCGGTGCTCGCCAGCACCGACATCAGGAACAGGAAGTGCGGAACGGAAAGCACAACCCGGCGCGTCAGGCCGGCCTCCGAGAGCGCCTCGTCCGTGATGCCGCGGAAGCCCCCGCCATCCGGCGACACGATGGCGTGATCGAGTCCGCGGAATTGCGAAAGCGTTGGCCGCCTTCTCAGGCGCGGATGGCCGGCGCGGCCAGCCAGCACATACCGCTCCGTGAAGAGCGCGCGGCAACGCAAGCCCGACGGCGCCTCGTCGCTGGTATGGAACGCGAGATCGATCTCCCCCTGTTCCGCTTGCCTGGCGATGCGCGAGGGCGCGAGCTCGAGCACGGCAAGCCGGGCGCCGGGCGCCGCCGAACGCAGCCCGGCCAGGGCAGGCAGCAGGACTGTCGATTCGCTGTAGTCGGATGCGGCAACGCGCCAGGTATGACTGGACCCGGCCGGATCGAAGGGGCTGGCGGGCGACACCGCGCGATCCAGCGCAGCCAGTGCCTGCCGCAACGGTTCGCGTAGCTCCTCGGCCCTGGCGGTGGGGCGCATCCCGCGTGGCCCCGGCAGCAGCAATGGATCCGCGAAGATATCCCTGAGCTTGGCGAGATGGACGCTGACCGATGGCTGGGAGAAATTCAGGCGTTGCGCGGCGCGCGTCACGTTGTGCTCCGAGAGCAGGACATCAAGCGTCACCAGCAGGTTGAGGTCCAGCCGTCGCAGATTATTCATCGTAATACCTGGAATATTGATTATTCATTTCCAATATACCTGACAAAGGCCTACCTTGCGATCTTCCAGCAACGGAGGCTACTGCCATGAATGTTCTGCTCGTCTATGCCCATCCCGAACCCAGGTCGYTGAATGGCTCGCTCAAGGATTTCTCGGTCAGGCGACTTGAGGATGCCGGGCACCTCGTCCAGGTGTCGGATCTGTACGCAATGAAGTGGAAGGCATCGCTTGACGCGGCCGACAGCATGGACGGGCAGGGCGATGCCCGCTTTGACCCGGCCCTCGATTCCAGGCGCGCATTCGAGAATGGCCGGCAGAGCGAAGACATCGCGCTCGAACAGGACAAGCTGCGGTGGGCGGATGCCGTCATTCTGCAATTCCCCCTGTGGTGGTTTTCGA
This sequence comes from Cupriavidus sp. 05N40, assembly GCF_056397305.1. Taxonomy (NCBI): domain Bacteria; kingdom Pseudomonadati; phylum Pseudomonadota; class Betaproteobacteria; order Burkholderiales; family Burkholderiaceae; genus Cupriavidus; species Cupriavidus sp. 05N40. Next base: position 6,787 of record NZ_JBFTND010000091.1, on the reverse strand, counting down.
TGCCCGCCATCCTGAAGGGCTGGGTGGAGCGCACCTATGCGTACGGCTTCGGCTATGGCGTGGGCGAGCACTCCGACGCCCGCTGGGGCGACCGCTACGGGGAAGGCACGCTGGCCGGAAAACGGGCGATGCTGATCGTCACGGCGGGCGGATGGGAGTCTCACTACGGCCCGCGCGGTATCAATGGCCCGATGGATGATGTGTTGTTCCCCATTCAGCATGGAGTGCTGTACTACCCCGGCTTCGACGTCCTGCCACCGTTCGTGGTCTACCGGACAAGCCGGATGGACGAAGCCCGGTTCGCAGGGATCCGCGACGCGCTAGGGCAACGTCTGGACGATCTCTGGAAGACCGCGCCGATACCATTTCGCCCGCAGAACGCGGGCGCATACGACATCCCGGAACTCACGCTGCGACCGGATATTTCACCCGATCGGTCCGGCTTCGCGGCGCACCTCGCATAGCGCTTGCCGACGCGTCAGCGTTCCGGCCGGGGGCGTCCCGGCCGGCTGGCTGGCATTCCAGACGCCGGAACCGGCGCAAAGTGCTTGACTCGTTGTGTCGCGTTCCTGTGGGACTGCGCGGGCGAACGTGACGGGATTGTAATGAGTTGGTCAGGAAGAGGTCAGTGGGCGAAACCAATACTGGGTACAGCTTTTCATCATCTCGATAAAAGCGCCGCGGCTCCGGCGGTACCGGGCGATCCCTACTGATAGAGGTAAATCATCATGAAAGCACTCGTTCGCACCGTACTGATTTCCTGCGCCCTGGCGGTGCCGGCCCTGTCCTTCGCGCAAAGCGTGCAGGCGCCCCTGACCCGCGCCGAAGTGCGCGCCGATCTGATCCGGCTGGAACAGGCAGGCTACCGGCCGGGCGGCGGCGACGACCCGACCTATCCCCAGGACATCCAGGCCGCCGAAGCCAAGGTGCAGGCAGAAGATGCGGCGGCGGCCAGGACGGCGGCAAACACGCAACCGCAGGCGCAGAGCCATCTGCAGGCGAACGCCAGCATGCGGATGAGCGCCGGCCAGCCGCGCATCGATGCCGTGCGCAACCCCTTCTATTACGGCGCGTAATGCGCCGGCACAAGTGCTGCCAGCATGCGCCGGCGACGGCGGGCGGGTCGTGAACATCCCGCCGGGCTGGCAGCCGCGCCGCCTTCCCCGGCATCGCCGCGCATGCGCGCCGAGGGTCCTGACACCTTCGTATAGGACGCCGAGACTTCGGGCTGGCCCGGGCGCGGCCGGCTCAGATCCCGGTCATACGGACAAGCTGTCCTGCGTGCGCCGGCATCATCCGAAGGTATCGGGAGATGCAACCAGGGTGCGCCGGGGCAGTCCGTTGGTAGGTATTGGCCCCGGGATCTTGCCGGCTTAGATTTCATTCGCGGCTGCGGTGTGCATGTCCGTTTTCCCAGTCATCGTCCAAAGGAGTCTCACGTGAAAATTTCGTCTCATGTCGCATCGGTCCTGGCAGTGTCCGCTTGCTTCCTTGCATCGGCCAGCGCAATGGCACAGGATGCCAGGACGCCCCACGCGCCGGTCAGGAATATCGTTCTGGTCCACGGTGCCTGGGTGGATGGGTCTGGCTGGAAGCCGGTCTATGACATCCTGACAAAGGACGGCTTCCACGTCAGCCTGGTGCAGGAACCGTTGACCTCGCTTGAAGACGATGTCGCGGCGGCCAAGCGTGTCCTCGACCTGCAGAACGGGCCGACGATCCTGGTGGGCCACAGCTATGGCGGCTCGGTCATCACCGAAGCCGGGGTGCACCCGAACGTGGCCGGACTGGTCTACGTCGCCGCGCATGCGCCGGATGTCGGCGAGGACGAGGCGGCGCTTGGCAAAGGCAAGCCCAGCTTCACGTCGAAACAGGCCGGCGCCATCGGCAAGACCGACGACGGCTACACGTACCTGAACCCGGCTGTCTTTGCGAAGGACTTCGCTGCGGATCTGCCGCGCAAGACGGCCGAGTTCGAAGCACACGCCCAGATCCTGACGGCCGCCAAGGTCTTCGGCGCGCCGATGACCGCGGCCGCGTGGAAGACCAAGCCGAGCTGGGGCATCGTGGCCGCCGACGACAAGATCATCAATCCGGATCTGGAGCGCTGGTATTACACGCGTGCGCAGAGCCACATGACGGTCATCGCCGGCGCGAGCCACTCGGTGTATGAGTCGCGCCCGAAGGAAGTCGCCGCTGTCATCGAGGAGGCGGCCAGGCACGCCGCGCTGTGATCCCCGGGGACGGAGCCATCGACAGCCTGCAGATGCGACCATGAGGTCCGGGCGCGTGGCCGCTTTCTGCGCGATCGCCCTGAAGCCATCGAATTCGGCCGTCCCTATTTCGCCGGAGCGGACCGGCTCGCCGATGTGCCTTCTTCCATGCATGGCCCCGGCTCCACGCCATCAGCGATCTGTGGCCTATACGTACATATGATTCCACCCGGCAACCGCGGCACATAAGATGCTGGCAAAGGGTTGGGCGTAACCGCGATCGGTGCGCCAGCCCGATGCTCAGCCAGGTCGAGGTAGTCGCTTGTACAACAATCAGAGCTTGCAAAGGAAGGAAATCGCCCCGCTTTCCAGGGCTTGGGAACTGCTGGACCGCTACCGCCACCGGCTCTACCTGGCCGGCATCGGCGGTGCCCTGCTGGCCTTCCTGATGGGCTTCCTGCTGATCCGCGAGTYTCTCAAGCCGCTCGCCGAGATCGCGCACCACGCGCTGGCGGTGACGGTGGCGCGCCTGAACACCCGTCTCGACGTGCCACACGCGCCGCGCGAACTCGATGTCCTGCAGAATGCGCTCAACGCCATGCTGGGTCGTCTCGACCACGGCTTCGCGCGTTTGTCGCAATACACCGCCGACCTTGCGCATGATCTGCGCACACCCCTCGCCAACCTGCGCGGCACCGCCGAGGTGGCCCTGGCGCGCCCGCGCACGGCCGACGAATACCAGGCCGCGCTGGAATCCAACCTGGAAGAGTGCGGTCGCCTGGAGCGCATGATCAGCAACGTGCTGCTCTTGGCGCGCACCGAACATCCCGAGTTCGTGGTGCAGCAGCAGGAATTCGAAGTGCCGGCGGAGCTGGCGCGGATCGCCGACTACTTCGAAGGCGTGGCCGAGGACGCTGGCGTGAAACTGCAGGTGGGCGGCCACGCGCACCTGCGCGCCGACGTGGAACTGTTCCGCCGCGCCATTGGCAATCTGCTTGCCAACGCCATCCGCTACACCCCGCGCGGCAGCGGGATTTCGCTGTCCGCCACGACCGGCGCGCAGGTCGTGATGGTCACCGTGGCCAACGCCGGCACCCCCATCGACCGCGCCTTGCTCGAGCGCATCTTCGACCGTTTCTACTGCGTCGATCCCGCGCGCAGTTCCAGCCAGCGTGCCACCGGCTCGGCCGGCCTGGGCCTCGCCATCGTGCGCAACATCATGCATCTGCACCGTGGCAGCGTGCGCGCCGAGAGCGATGCCGCCGGCACGCGCTTCATCCTGAGCTTCCCGGCGCCGTAGCCGCCGGGTCTTGCCAGCCGCCGCCGAGCGCCTTGAGCAGCCGTACGCTGGACTGCATGCGCCGTCCCTGCACCTGGACCAGCGTGCGCTGGTGATCCAGCGCCAGGGTCTGTGTCGTGACCACGTCCAGGTAGCTGGCGGCACCGGCCTGGTAGCGGTTGTTCGTCAAGGCCAGCGAGCGCGCGGCGGCCTCGCTGGCGCGCTGTTCGCTATCGGCCTCGTGCGCCAGGCCCTGCAGCGCGGACAGATTGTCTTCCACATCCTGGAAGGCGGCTAGTACGGTCTGGCGGTATCCGGCCACGCCGGCATCATAGGCGGCGGTGGCGCCCGCCAGCTCGGCCTTGCGCCGGCCGCCGTCGAACAGCGTGCCGACCAGTTGCGGGCCAAGCGCCCAGAACAGGCTGGGCGCGCCCAGCCATGGCGCGAAGAAGGAGCTTTCCAGTCCGGCGCCGGCCGACAGCGCGAGAGTGGGAAAGAAGGCGGCGTGGGCTTCGCCGATTCTGGCGTTGGCCGCCGCCACGCGGCGCTCGGCGCCAGCGATGTCGGGCCGGCGCTGCAGCAGTTGCGATGGCAGCCCCACCGGAATGTCGGGCACGCGCAGCGGGCCGGCCTGCGGCGGCAACGAGAAGCTCGATGCCGGCGTTCCGGTGAGCGCGGCAATGGCGTGTTCCAGCGTCTGGCGCTGGATCGCGAGCTCGTCGGCCTGGCTGCGCGTACCCTCCACCTGCAACTGGGCCTGGGCTACCGCGGCGTCGTCTGCCGCGCCGATGCGCTCCTGCGACTGCACCATCGCCAGCGCGGCGGTGTAGGCCTGCAGGGAGGCATCGAGCAACTGCCTTTGCAGGTCCAGGGCGCGCAGGCCGAAGTAGTCGACTGCCAGTTCACTGCTGACTGCCAGTCGCATCGCCTCCAGGTCTGCCTGGCTTGCCTGTGCGTCGGCATGAGCCGCATCGGTGGCGCTGGCCACGCGACCGAACAGATCGGGCTCCCACGAAGCGGACAGCGCGGTGCTGTAGTCGTTGACGGTCTTGCCGGCAAGCGAGTGCCCCAGTACGTTCTGCGAAGTGCGCGCGCGTGCCACGGCTACGCCGGCGGCGACCTGGGGGAAGAAGGCGGCACGCTGTACGTTCACCATGGCGCGGGCCTGCTGCAGCCGCGCCGCGGCCTGCTTCAGGTTCTGGTTGGAGACCTGGACCCTGTCCTCCAGCGCATCGAGGCCGGGTTCCTGGAACACGGCCCACCAGCTTCCGCGCGCAACCATGTCGGCCGGCACCGCCACCGCCCAGCCCTTGTCCGCGCCCGCGGCACCTGAGAAATGCGCCGGCACGGCGGTTGCGGGCGGATGGTAGACCGGTGCCGAGGCACAGCCGGCCAGGGCGCATATCACGCAGGCAGCGATGGCCTCGCGCGCCAGGCGCCACGAACGCGGTGCGCGCGACGGCATTGATGATGTCTTCATGGCGCTCTCCCTGGTCCCTGTCGCCGGGCGGCGGCGACCGCCGCTGCCTTGGCTGGCGGCATCGCCGCGGGCGTTGCCGTATCCGTGGCGCCGGCGGCGACGACATGCACCGCCTCGCCCGCGCCGATGGCGTCGCCCGGGTTGTTGATGACGCGATCCGTGCCGCTGATGCCCGCCACGACTTCGACATAGGTGCCAAAGTCGCGCCCGAGCGTGACGCTGCGCAGCGCAACCTTGTTGTCGCTGCCGGCAATCGCGACGATGACGCCCGCGGGCCGGAACAGCAGCGCGCTGACTGGCAGCTGAAGGGCCGGCATGGCCGATCGCAGCATCAGGTGGGCCTCGGCGAAGGCGCCGGGCAGCAAGGTGCCGTCAGCGTTGTCGACATCCACTTCGGCGCGCAGCGTGCGCGTAGCCGGATCGAGCGAATCGGTGGTGCGTGCCACGCGCGCGGCAAAGCGGCGGCCGGGATAGTCCTGCACGGTCAGGTAGGCCGGCGTCTGCGGCGTCACGGCGGCCGCGGCGGATTGCGGCACGTCGACGAACACGCGCAGGGTCTGGGTCTGCTGAATATGGAACAGCTCGCCCTGGGCACCGGCCACGCCCGGAGTGCCGCTGGCCGTGACCAGGGCCCCCACGTCCACGCGGCGGGCGGTGATCACGCCATCGAATGGCGCCTTGACTTGCTCGTAGGAGACCAGCTCCTGCAACCGCGCCACATTGGCCCGGGCCGAGGCCAGCAGCGCGCCCCTGGTGGCCAGGTCGGCCTGCTTGGTGTCGGCGTCCTGCCGGGAGACCGAGTGGGTCTGCACCATCTCTTGCCAGCGCTGCGCGGTGACCTTGGCCAGGTCCAGGGCGGCCTGCGCCGAGGCCAGGTCCGCCACCGCCTGCCGCAGCTGCGCGTCCAGCTCTGGCGTGCGGATCACCGCCAGTAACTGGCCGGCCTTGACGCGAGCGCCGATGTCGGCATACCAGCGGTCGACAAAGCCGCTGGTGCGCGCGTAGATGGCGGCGTCGGCATACGGCATCACCGAGCCTGGCAACAGCAGCGCCTGCTCGGCGGGCGCCGGGTGCGGCGTCACCACCGACACGTCGACGGCATTCTGTGCGGTGACCTGGCGCGCCAGCACGGTGCCGGCGCGCAGCCGTGGCACGATGCCGGCCGCCAGCAGCAACGCCACCCCACCGGCCAGCAGCGTGGGTGCCAGCCACGCGCGCCGGCGGGATGCGGTTTGGGGCGGGCAGCCCTCGTTTGGCGTGTTCATGAAGACTCCTTGGATTGCTGTTGGGGCGTAGCGGTGAGCGCGGTGCCAGCGCCGGCGACAGGCCCGGCCGCCGGCGCGCCTTTGCGCCTGGCCAGCCAGGCATGCACCGCGCCAAATACCACTGGTACGAACATGAGCGTGGACACGGTTCCGAATGCCAGCCCGCCGATGACGGCGCGGCCGAGCGGGGCGTTCTGCTCGCCGCCGTCGCCAAGGCCCAGCGCCATCGGGAGCATCCCGATCAGCATGGCCAGCGCGGTCATTAGCACCGGCCGGAAGCGGGCGAAGCCGGCGTGCAGGGCGGCCTCGGGCGGGGCCATGCCGCCCTGCATCGCGTCCCGCGCCGCGTTGATCACCAGGATGCTGTTGGCGGTGGCAATGCCGATGCACAGGATGGTGCCGGTCAGCGCCGGCACGCTCAGCGTGGTGCCGGTGGAGAACAGCATCCAGGCGATGCCCGCCAGCGACGCCGGCAACCCGCTGACGATGACGAACGGATCGATCCACGACTGGAAGTTCACCACCATCAGCAGGTCCACCATCAGCAGGT
>NZ_JBFTND010000090.1:0-27966 GCF_056397305.1 Cupriavidus sp. 05N40 | reverse complement strand
CCCTTGAGCAGCTCCGCGCGCGGCGAGAATTTCATGAACATCGGCAGCGAGGCCGCACCCACCGCGCCGGCGTTGGCGCCGAAGCAGCCGCGCATCACGCGGGCCGGACGGCGGGCCTCGGGGGCGTTGTCGTCGAGCGCGCGCTGCAGCCGCGCGATCACCGCGTCGAGCAGGCCGGCGTCGATATCGGCGTCGAGGATCACCAGCGGCACGTCCAGCACCGCCAGCGCGGATTGCATGGCCGGCGCCAGTGCGTCGATGCAGTCGTCCAGCCATTCGGCCACGGCAGGATGGCCGGCGCGCACCTGCGTTTCGAGGTCGGCATGGCTGTCCACCGTCACGCCATGGTGCCGCAGGTGGCGCGTCAGCGCGTTGAGCGAGGCACGCGCCAGCAGGATGTCGCGGCTGCGCCCGCCGGGCGGCGCCGAGGCCAGCTTGCTGGGCGGCACCGGCATCATGCCGATGTCGCCGGCATTGCCCGACACACCGCGCACGCAATCGCCGTTGAGCACCACGCCGCCGCCGATGGCGGGGCCGAGGAAGGCATAGAGGAAGTGCTGGGCATGGTGGCCGCCGTAGAACAGCTCGGCCACCGCGGCGGCGGTGCCGTCGTTTTCGCCGAACACCGGCAGCTGCGTGGCATCGGCCAGCTCGGCGGCGAAGTCCACCGCGTCCCAGGCGCGAAAGGTAGCCTGGGACGCCGCGTCCTGCAGGTCCAGCTCGCGCAGCCAGGCGCCGAGGTTGTAGGGCTGGGCCACGCCCACGCCGAGCAGCCGCTTGCGCTCGGCCGGCGCCAGCTGCGCGCGCAGCGCGGCCACGTCGTCGCGCACCAGCGCCAGCGCCTGCTCGGGATGCGGCAGGATCATCTGGTGCGCGCGGCTGGCCAGGATCTCGCCGCCGAAGTCCACCATCACGCATTCGATGCTGGCGCGGTCCAGCCGCACGCCGATGCCGAACGCGCCCTTGGGCTCCAACCGGATCAGGCTGGCCGGCTGGCCGCGCTGCCCGTCCTGGCGGCGCCCCGCCGCGTGGATCAGGCCTTCCTCCGTGAGCGACTGCACGATGCTGCCCACCGCGGTGTTGGTGAGCTGCGCCATGCGCGCCAGGTCGGCCTTGGACGCCTCGCCGGCGTGGCGCAGGGCCAGCAGCAAGGCGCGCTCGTTGTAGAGCCGAAGGCTGGCGGAATTGACGCCGCGGCCGGATTTGCCAGAGGTCATGCTGTCTCCGAAGACTGTTCAGGCGCCGTGCGAATCACTTCTCGATCGGGTCGCGCTATTAATTAATTCACGTTGAATTAAATAAGATGGAGAGGCAGAACTCAAGAAAGGGAAAACCCGCGGAAACCGGTGGGCAGCCGCGCGCGTGTGGCCCACCATGCCTGCGCGGGGCGATGCGAAATCGAAAAGGCGCCCGTACGGGACGGCGCATGCGACGGCCCTACCCTGGCACGCCCACCGTCTCATGCACGGCGATGCCCTCGATGGGGTCCAGCGCGTCATGCCAGGGCGCGGCCGCGATCACCTGCCTGCCATGGGCATGGCCGGCGTTCCAGCGTGCCTCGATGCCATCTTCGCTGAAGTCGATATCCTTGGTCAGGTCTTCGCCGCCGAAGGGTGGCGCCTTCAGTTCCACCACGTGCATGGTGGTATGGCAGCCCCAGCCCAGCAACTCCTTGACCACGGGCGTGCCGCGCTCGGATTCGGGAATATGGCTGGCCAGTTCGCGGATCACGTGCCGCAGCCGGTGCAACTGCTTCTGGCGCGCCAGATGCGTCTCGGTGCGGCTCGAATACTGGATGTCCCGCTGCCGCCCCATCGCTTCCCAGATCGTCTGCGGCTCCGGCCCCTGCACCGGCCAGAGTTGCACGGCGAAGATCACCGAGTCACGGCGCGGGTAGTCGTCGAGCACGGCCTCGATCGGGGTGTTGGAACAGATACCGCCGTCCCAGTACGCCTCGCCCTCGATCCGGATGGCCGGAAATCCCGGCGGCAGCGCGGCGGATGCCAGCAGGTGCTCCATGCTCAGGGCGGCGTCGCGGTTGGTGTAGTAGCACATCCGCCCGCTGCAGACATTGACCATGCCGACGGTCAGCCGCATGTGCTTCTGGTTCAGGTAATCGAAGTCGACCAGCGMGCCGAGCGTCTCGCGCAATGGCGCGGTGGAGTAGAAGCCAGCCTGGTCCACGCCCAGCGGCATGCGCAGCCCCAGCCAGGCGGCGGGATTGGGCGCAAAGAAGTTCGGGATGCCCTGCGTGAGGGTGGCCAGGTTCTGCAAGGTGTTGTCCCCGCCCGAAAGCAGCCGCGTCAGCCCGAGCGGCCCGCGCTGCGCCACGCGCTCCCAGAACTCCCGCAGCCGCGGCAGGCGGTTCTCCGGCTTGTTGCCGGCGATGATCGAACCGTTGATCGCGCCGATCGACGTGCCGATCGCCCAGTCGGGCTCGATGCCTGCTTCGTGCAGCGCCTGGTAGACACCGGCCTGGTAGGCGCCCAGCGCGCCGCCGCCCTGCAGTACGAAGACCACCTGCCCGGGGATCTGCCGGCCGGGCGGGTCGGTGGCGCGATGCTGGTCTTCGGCTGGCTGGGTCCTGGTATCCATGGCGTCGGCTCCTGCGGTCAGGGGGGTGGATCCCGCGCGGGCTCTTGCGGCGCGAGCGGCAGGCGGACCTGGAACGTGGTCTCGCCGGGATGCGACTTGACGTGGATGGCCCCGCCATGCCGGTTGACCACGGTCTGGTAGGAAATATCGAGGCCGAGCCCCGTGCCCTGGCCCGGCGGCTTGGTGGTGAAGAACGGCTCGAACAGATGCGGCATGACATCGGGCGCGATGCCGGGGCCGTTGTCGATGATTTCGACCACGGCGCAGTCAAGCTCGCGGCGGGTGCGGATGACGATCGCGCGCATGATCTCGGAGATACGCTGCGCGCCGCGCCGCGTCTCTTCCATCAGCGCGCGCAGGTCCAGCGTGGCCACCAGCCAGTGCATGCAGGCGATGAACTGCGGCGCCGTCAGGTCTGCCGCGATCTGCGCCAGGCTGTCCCGGTCGATCGCCACCTTCACCAGGCACGGTGCCTGGTAGTGCTCGCCGTAGCCCAGCCGCAGGTCGCGCGCAACGGCGTCCACGACCTCGGGATCGTCGTCGACCGCGATGATGATGGGCTTGTCCATGGCGCTTTGCGAACTCGCAGTGGCGGCTCTGCAGCGTTGCCCCAGAGCCGCCGGGTGCCGGGTGGCCAGTTAAGCCTAGCACTTCAGACCGCACTTGCCAGTGCCATCTGCTCGCCCGGCCGGCGCGTTCGCCCTGTGCGGCACATGCCCCATGCGTAACAAAGCCCCTGCGGGAGCACGTGCGGTGCCATGACGAACATGCATGTCGAGCGCGGGCGACCGCAACCCGGCTGGCCGTGACTTTATTCGCCCGGCCTGTCACAAGCGGACCTCATGAAACGTCCTGTGCCACAGGGATGGCTACATGATGTCGCCGCCCCGAATTTCTCGACGAAGAAGGACACGACATGAAAGTGGTAATCATCGGAGGCAGCGGCCTCATCGCTGGCCGGCGGGAGAACTGCCCTGCCGGCCAGCGCCGCTTCCTGGCCCAGACCTCGATCGGGTAATCCAGGCCAGCTGCGGCGCTCTGCGCCATGGGTTCTACCCGATGGGGTCTACCCGTTGGGCTTTACTCGATAGGCTTTTCCGCCACGGGCAGCTGCATGCCGATGGCCATGCGGTTCCAGGCGTTGATCTGGGCAATCGTCCAGGACAGCTCGACGATTTCCTGATCGCTGAACTGGCACTTCAACGCATCGAAATCGGCATCACGGCTGCCGTGGTATTCGACGAGCTTCGTCATCGTCTCGGCCCAGTTGAGCGCGGCGCGCTCGCGATTGCTGTACAGGCCGGTCTCGCGCCACGTCGACAGGCTGTTGATGCGCTGCCACGTCTCACCTTGCTTGCGCAGATCGCGGGCATGCATGTCGAGGCAGAAGGCGCAGCCGTTGAGTTGCGAGACGCGGGTCTGCACGAGTTCGATCAGGCTCGCGCCGAGCGAAGACTTTGCCGTGGCGGCACTGACGCCGACCATCGCTTGATAAGCCTTGGGAGAGATATCGGTCCAGGGGAGTCGCGGCTGGTTCATGTTTTCACCTTGAGTAAGTGCTTGGGATACACATGCTCAAGACGTCTGAGGGGGCTGGTTTGTGACAGCGAGCTCCCGACCCAGCGCGGCGGCAATGCGCGCAAGCTTGTCGGGATTGCGCTGGACATAGATGCGCACGATGCGCTCACCATCCGTTTCGATGGCCAGGGCCGATTCGATCGCGCCGTTGATGAAGCGCAGCAGGCCCCATTGGCCATTGAGCGTGACGACTTCGAACTGCATGGCGCCGGGATACCGCAGCGTTGTGGCGAGGAAAAGCTGCGCGATACGCTGGCCACCGACGAGCGGAACGCCAAAGCTCGGCACCTTGCCGCCGCCATCGCCGATCAGCTGCGCGTCGTCGGCAAGCATCGCTTTCAGCGCGGTGAACTCGCCGCGTGTCGCGGCGTCGGCGAACCCGCGCAACAGGCGGAGCTGGGTCTCGCGGGGGACCACATGGCGGGGCCGCTCGTCCTGCAACTGTATCTTCGCGCGATGGACGATCTGCCGGCATGCGCTCTCGGTCTTGCCCAGCGCCTCGGCCACTTCGCCATAGTCTGCATCGAACACTTCCCGCAGCAAGAACGCTGCGCGGGCTTCGGGCCCCAGGCGCTCCAGTATCGCGAGAAAGGCGATGGATACGTCGTCGGCGCGCTCCAGGATGTGCTCTGGCGTGACCGGGGATTCGGACAGCAGCGGCTCCGGCAGCCATGTGCCAATGTAGTGTTCGCGCTGGACCTTGGCGGTGCGCAGCCTGTCGATCGCCAGGCGCGTGGTGACGGAAACCAGCCAGGCCTCCGTACTGTCCAGATCCTCGCTTGCGGCTTCGTGCCAGCGCAGCCAGGCGTCCTGCACGACTTCTTCTGCCTCGGCGGCAGAGCCCAGCATGCGATAGGCGATGCCCTGCAAGCGAGGGCGAAGGCGGGTAAAGGTGTCGGTCTTGTCGTTCATGGCAGCCTCTAGACGATTGGCACCCCCGGCTTGTGACATCCGCGCCGGTTCGGAGCCGGCGCCGGATAGCGAGCGCGGTGCGGGGGCGCGGCCTGGCTTCCGCATCGATACCAGACCTGATAGTAGACCGCCGACGGCGGCTCCGGGCATGCCGCGCCGTGCGCGTTGGCCGGTGCGGCGCGAACCGCGGCCAGGTGCCGGCAGCCCCGCCGGCGGCTCGCCGAATATGCGCCATGGAGCACGCTCAAGCTCAAACGGATACCGCGGCCACAGATCCCGGCGAGAAATGCCGGCTGGCTGTCACAAGGCTCGGCCGTACCGTCGGCAGGAACGCGGGCAAGGCCGGGCCGGCGGCGCGTTCCCGCACACCATGCGCGCATCCGCTGGGATGCGGGCGGGGCATGCCGGCCCGGTGCGGGCGCCACGGCACACCCGCCATCCGGCGTTCAATCCTCTTGCGCCGATAGCTCGGATGCGCGCTGGCGGAATTCAAACCCGCCTACGAACGATTCGAAATCCTCGATCGGCAGCGGGTGGCAGAAGTGGTAGCCCTGATAGGCATAACACCCCGCGCCGGCAAGAAAGTCCCGCTGCGCTTCGGTCTCGACGCCTTCGGCTATCACCTGCAGCCCGAGGCTGCGCGCAAGCGCCACGATGGTCTTGGCGATGACGGCATCGTTCGGGTCGACAAGGATGTCACGCACGAACGAGCGGTCGATCTTCAGCTGGTCCAGCGGCAGGCGCTTCAGATAGGACAGCGACGAATATCCGATACCGAAATCGTCCAGCGAGAAAACCACGCCCATGGCCTTGAGCGCTGACATTTTCTCGGCGATGTCCTGCACATTGTCCACCAGCACGCTCTCGGTCAGCTCCAGCCTCAGCCTGTTCGGGTTCGCTCCGGTCTGCTCGATGATGCCCAGCACCTTGTCGACAAAGTCGGGGGCGCGGAACTGGTGGACGCTGACATTCACGGCGATCGTGAGATGGGCCATCCCTGGCTGGCGCGCCCAGCGCGCCAGCTGGTTGCAGGCGATCTCCAGCACCTTGTTCCCCAGCGCAAGGATCAGCCCGGTCTCTTCGGCCAGGGGGATGAATTCGGCCGGCGACACGATGCCACGCACGGGGTGCCGCCAGCGCACCAGCGCTTCGGCGCCCGTGATGCGATTGTCGATGGTCACCTGCGCCTGGTAATGGAGCAGGAACTGGTCTTCGTCGATTGCCTTGCGCAGGCCGACCTCGAGCGCGGCCCGCTCCACCACGACGGCCTGCATGGTCGGATCGAAGAAGCACATCGCATTGCGCCCTCTTTCCTTCGATTTGTACATGGCGAGGTCGGCCTGCTTCAGGAGCTCATCGATGGAGGCCTGATGCCCCTTGAACACGGTCACGCCGATACTTGCGGTGCTGCGATACTCGATGCCGGCCAGATGATAGGGATTGCCGAGAACGGCGAGGATTTTCTCGCCCGCCGCTTCGGTCTGGCTGGCCGCTTCCTGCCGGTTTCCGCTCAGGCCTCCGAGCACGACGACGAATTCGTCGCCGCCTACCCGTGCCACCGTGTCGCCCTCGCGGACGCTGGCGGTCAGGCGCTCGGCGACTTGCTGCAGCAGCAGGTCGCCCTTGTCGTGGCCCAGCGTATCGTTGAGCGTCTTGAAGTTGTCTACGTCAACGAACAACAACGCGCCGGAGGCTTCGCTCTGCGCGCTGACCGCGATGGCCTGCTTCAGGCGATCGGCCAGCAAGGTACGGTTGGGCAGCCGCGTCAGGGCATCGAAGAAGGCCAGTTCCTTGATCCGGTCTTCGGCGATCTTGCGCTCGGTAATGTCGTGATGCGTGCCGACATAGTGCGTCACCCGCCCGTCCCGTCCGCGCACCGCTGCAATCGTGAGCCATTTCGGGTAGATCTCGCCATTCTTGCGGCGATCCCAGATCTCGCCCTGCCATCCGCCCACGCGGTGGATGGTGTCCCACATGTCACGGAAGAACGCTTCGTCATGACGCCCCGACTTGAGTATGCGCGGCGTCTTGCCCACCACCTCGTCGGCCGTGTAGCCGGTACCCTCGGTGAATGCCGAGTTGACGCGCAGGATAGTGCCGCTGGCATCGGTGACCATCATGCCTTCCAGCGAATCGAAGGCGACCGCGGCGATACGAAGCTCGGCGTCGAGCAGCTTGCGCTCGGTGATGTCGCGCCCGCTGAGCCGGAAGCCCGTGAACATGCCCCTGGCATCGTGGAATGGCCCCCAGGAGACGGAAAGCCAGAGCAGCGAGCCATCCTTGCGCAGGCAGCGGAACTCGAGATCGTCGCCGCGAAGCCCCTGGCGCCCCTTCAGGAGCTCAAGCGCGACACGCGGAAAATCTTCGGGATGGACCAGGGTGCCGGCGAAGTCGCGCATCGCCAGGCATTCTTCCACGGCGTAGCCGGTGTACTCCATGACCGACGGATTGATCCAGCGTGGCTTGCCGTCCAGCCCCCACCAGATCTCCAGGTTGACCGTGCAGTCGGCGATGGCGCGGAATTTCTCTTCGCTCTCGCGGAGTTCCCTGGTCATGTTGGAGGCCAGCCGCAGCGCGCGGCTGCGGCCTGTCACCATGACCCAGGCCAGCAGCGCGAGCAGCAGGCTCAGGCCCGCGCCCGTGCCGGCGATCAGTGTCTGCGAGTTGCGTCCGAAGCGGGCCTTGAAGTCATGGTGGGCGGCCATGGAGAGCATCCAGTTGTGCCCTCCCACGACCAGGTACTCACTGGCCGACAAGGCTGAACCCGGGTGCCCCGCCCTGGCGTCGGGCGAACGATAGAGAAGTGCCGCCGTGGATGGCTCGACACCGTCGTAGATGGTCAGAGAGAGGCCGGGCGGCTGCTCGCCGTAGAGGCTGGCGATCACCTCCCGCATGCGGAACGACGCGTAGACCCAGCCCACCAGGCTGGCACGACGCTGGGCGACGGTATCCTGTGGCTGGCCGCGCGCATATAACGGGAGGTACATCACGAAACTGGGGTCCTCGTCCGCCTGCGCGTCCACGGCCAGCTGCACCTTCCCGGACACCGTGGCCAGGCCCGAATCGCGCGCCCGTTCCATGGCGAGCCGCCGCTCGGGGCTGGCCCAGGCGTCGAAGCCGAGCACGCGCGCCTTGGCTTCGGCATACGGTTCGCGCTGAATGATCGGGGCGTAGCCGCCGCGCGCGCCGTCGGGCCGGATGTCGTAGCCGGCGATGCCGAGCCGGCGCATTGCCTCGACATGGGCGTCCTTGCCGGGCGCCGACACCCACTTGACGACGCCGACGGCCTGGATGCCGGACAAGTTCCCATCGAGGTTGATCGCGCCGACGTAGTCGCGGAAACTGCCGCGGTCCATCGTGCCGGTGGCGGCAAACATGCCATGCACGCCCCGCAGCATCTGCTCGTAGGTGGCCATCCGCTGCTCGATGCGGCTGACGGCATCGCCCAGCGCGAAATCGAACTGGGACTGTACTTCATGCCGGGAGGCTTGCCGTTCGTGGTCCCAGACTGCCCATGTCACACCGAGCCCGGTGCACAGGATCAGCAAGGGGAGCAGGATCAGGCGAGCCCAGCTCACAGCGGTGCCTTGAAATCGACCATGGAGTCGACCAGATCGCGCTTGAAGTACTTCTCGAAGATCCGGCGCACGGTGCCGTCCGCGCGCATGTCGTTCACCAGCGCACGCCACTTGTCCTGCTCGGCCACCGGCAGCGCCTTCTTCGACATGATCAGGCCGTGCGGAACGGCCGGGTCGTTGAACTCGACGACCGCGGTGACATCGCGAATCCGCTTTGCGTCGAGAGCCGGGTAGTCGAAGGGCTCGATGATCATGCCCTGGATGCGCTGGCGCACCAGCGCCTCGTACAGCGGCTCCAGCCCGCCGGCCTGGCTGACGCGGTTGGCTGCCGCGAGCTTGTCCACCAGCTGGTTGGCGGAATCGCTGTAGCGGAAACTGCGGATCACGCCGAGTTGAAACTGGTCGTTATGCTCGAAATCGGACAGCTTGCCGATGCCGGCGTCCTTGCGCACCAGCAAATAGTATTTATTGCTGAAGTACCAGGCGAAGGAGGCGTACTGATTGCGTTCGGCGCTGGCGATGCCGGACAGGCTGAAATCGAGTGCGCCGGACTCGATCAGCTTCCAGATGCGGGCGCGCGACATAAGGCTGACCCTGACCTGGCAGCCGCTGCGCCGGACCAGTTCGTCGGCGAAATCCTTGTCGATGCCTGTATCGGTTTCGAGCGAATAAAGCAGGCCATGGTCATGCAGCGCTAGCGTGAACGGGCGTGAGCAATCAGGTCCGCTCGCGACTGCGGTGCCCAGACAGCACAGCGCAAGCAGCAACCCGCAAAGTCCATGTCGTATCACAGCCTTACCCCGCAAAATTGTATTGATGCAAATCGTCTTCTTATGATCGCGGCCGGTGCCGGGCCCGATGCCGCGATAAGTCCTGCCTGTTTTCCTTGCCCCGTCAACCCGGCGGGCAAGACTCCATTTCCCTCCGCGCCCGGTCCCCACCGGGCACTACCAGCATTGCGCGCTGCCAGGCCGGGAAGCCCTTGAATGCGGCTTTCTCCGGCGCCCTGCGGAAAAACAACCCGCAGTGGCCGCATCGCCCCGCAATTATCCAGCAATAGCGCGGATACTGCCGAGGCATATCAACTGGCAGAGCCAGCATGCTCTCACGCGGGTGCCTGCGTGGGAAGTGTCAGGCCGCATTCCACGCTCGCCCTTCCTGCCAGCGCGCGCACGCCGCGCAACACTGTATATGCATCCAGTATTGCACGCAGGGGCATGATCAGGGCCGCGCCGCATGGCCGGGTGCCATGACGCGGGTGGGTCGGGATGGTGGGGATGGTGGGGATGGTGGTGCCGAAGACCGCGACCCATGCGGGCCGCCTGCCCGGGAGGCCATCGGGGCGGCGGCGCCAACCGCCGCGTCGGGCGGGCGCCGCCGCCCCTGGCCGGGCACGGCGCTCAGGCTCGCGCGTCCGCCGGCGTCCGGGGATGCGGCAACGAGCCTCGCCGCATCAGGCCCGCAGGGCCGCCAGGACTTGGGGGTTGGCGATGTTCTGCGGCGAGCCCGCAAAGAAGGCGTTGATGTTGTCGAAGGCGGTGCCGAAGTACGCCTCATAGTTGTCGCGCTCGACAAAGCCGATGTGCGGGGTGCAGAGCGCGTTGTCAAGATGGAGCAAGGGATGCCCGGCGTCCAGCACCGGTTCTTGCTCGTAGGCATCGACCGCGGCAAAACCCGGGYGGCCGGCGCGCAGTGCCGCCGCCAGCGCCCCCGGCGCCACCAGCTCCGCGCGGCTCGTATTGACCAGCAGCGCGGTCGGGCGCATGCGCGCGAGGTCGGCCGCGCCGATCAATCCCTCGGTCTCGGCGTTCAGCCGGATATGCAGGCTGATGATATCGCTTTCGGCAAAGAAGGCATCCCGCGACGGCGCCACCTCGAAACCGTCGGCCCGGGCGTCCGCCACCGACCCTTCCCGGCCCCACACCCAGACCTGCATGCCGAAGGCCCGGCCGTAGGCGGCGACCTGCCTGCCGATGCGGCCATAGCTCCAGACGCCAAGCCGCTGGCCCCGCAACTCCTGCCCCAGCGCGCCTTGCCAGCCGCCGCTGCGCAGCCGGTTGACCTCGGCGACCAGGTGGCGGCGGCTTGCCAGCATCAATGCCCACGTCAGCTCCGCCGTGGCAGCGCCCGACCCCGTGCCCTCGGCCACCGCGATCCCGCGCGCCGTGCAGGCATCCAGGTCGATATGCCCGGCGACCTTGCCGGTCTGGCTGATCAGCCGCAGCCCGGGCAGGCGGTCGAGCAGGGCCGCCGTGATCTGGGTGCGCTCGCGCGTCAGCACCAGCGCGTCGGCTGCGCCGAAGCGGTCGGCCAGCGCATCGAGGGTCTTGACGTTGTCATGGAAGACGGCGACGTCGTGACCGGCGAGCCGGGAAAAGCAGCGCAGCTCACGGACGCAGCGCTGGTAGTCGTCGGGAATGACAATTCGCATGATTGGGGCTCCGGAGGGATCTTGCTGGAATTGCTGGAATTGCTGGAATGATCGGGCTTGTCGGGCTTGTCGGGCTTGTCGGGCTTGTCGGGCTTGTCGGGCTTGTCGGGCTTACTGGAGGGCGATATGCAGTTGCTCGACCACGCCCCGCCAGCTGGCCAGGTCCTTGCGGATCAGCTCGCCGAACTCGGCCGGCGCCATGCCGCCGGGCTCGATGCCTTGTGCCTTCAGGTAGCGCTGCCCGGGCTCGCTCTGGATAGCGCGCCGCGCTTCCTGGTACAGCCGCTGCTGGATATCGGCCGGCGTGCCGCTACGGACCAGGATGCCATACCAGGCGTGGATATCGAATCCGGGATAGCCGGAGGCGGCAATGGTCGGGACATCGGGCAGCACCGACGCCCCGCGACTGGGGGCCAGCGCCAGGGCGCGCAGCTTGCCCGACCTCAGGTAAGGCAAGGCGGTCGGCACGTCGAGGAACATGAACTGGATCTGCCCGCCCAGCAGATCGGTCAGCGCCGGCGAGGCGCCGCGGTAAGGCGCGTGCACGGCGCGGATGCCCGCGCGCTGCGCGAACATCGCGCCGGCAAGATGGGCGGAGGTCCCATTCCCGGACGAACCGTAGTTCATGGTACCGGGAGATTTGCGCGCCATGTCGACCAGGTCCTGCAGCGTGCGGGCCGGATAATCACCGCGCACCACCAGCGCATGCGGGATGAAGCCGACCACCGTGACCGGCGCGAAGTCCCGGTCCGCCGCGAAAGGCAGCGTCGGCATCAACGCCGGATTCGTGACCAGGGTGATCGACGACAGGACCATGCTGTAGCCATCGGCCGGCGCGTTGGCAATGGCACCGAGGCCGATGATGCCCCCGGCGCCCGGCCGGTTTTCCACCACCACCGGCTGCGTCAGCCTGGTACCCATCTCGCGCGAAAGCATGCGTGCGATGCCATCGACGGGGCCACCCGCGGCGAACGGCACCACCAGCCGCAGCGGCTTGTCCGGAAAGCCGCCAGCCTGCGCGCGCGCAAGCCAGGCGCCGCAGAATGCCGCGGGCGCGGCCAGCAGCAACGCCCTGCGGCGACGAAGAATGTGGGCCATGCCAGGTCTCCTTGTTCTCGGCGCCAGCGATGCTGGCGTGCCGTATTTCGGCCGAGTTTAGGAGAAGCTACTGTAAAAACCACCGGTCATTTCCGGCCAATGGAAATGCGGGCGTTTGCACCCCGATCCCGGGGCGCCTTGTCTCATACATTGAGTATCCCGGCATGCCGCACCGCCGGTGCCCCGCGAGCCTGCGACGCCCTCGCCCACACGAAAAGAAAAGGCCGGAAGGCATGATGCGCGGCGCAAGCCCGCAGCGTCACACGGCGGCCCGCAGGGCCTGGGCCGCCGCGACCATATTGGTCAGGGCCGGGATCACCTCTTCCCACGCGCGCGTCTTCAGGCCGCAGTCGGGATTCACCCACAGCCGTTCGGCCGGAATACGCTCTGCCGCCTTCTTCATCAGTTGCACGATGTGCTCCTGCGTCGGAATGTTCGGCGAGTGGATGTCGTAGACGCCCGGGCCGATCTCGTTCGGATACCTGAAGTTGTCGAACGCGTCGAGCAGCTCCATATCGGAGCGGGAGGTCTCGATGGTGATGACGTCCGCGTCCATGTCGGCGATCGACGCGATGATGTCGTTGAACTCCGAATAGCACATGTGGGTGTGGATCTGGGTCTCGTCCTGCACGCCATTGGCGGTGATACGGAAGGACTCCACCGCCCAGCGCAGGTACTCGCTCCACTGGGCCTTGCGCAGCGGCAGGCCTTCGCGCAGCGCCGCCTCGTCGATCTGGATCACGCGCACGCCGGCCTTCTCGAGGTCCAGCACCTCCTCGCGGATGGCAAGGGCGAGCTGGTGGCAGGACACCGAGCGCGGCTGGTCGTCGCGCACGAAGGACCAGTTCAGGATCGTCACCGGGCCGGTCAGCATGCCCTTCATGGGCTTGGCGGTCAGCGATTGCGCGTACTTGATCCACGCCACCGTCATGGCCTTCGGGCGGCTGATGTCGCCGAACAGGATGGGCGGCTTCACGCAACGCGAGCCATAGGACTGCACCCAGCCGAACTGGCTGAAGGCGTAGCCGTCGAGTTGCTCGCCAAAGTACTCGACCATGTCGTTGCGCTCGGCTTCGCCGTGCACCAGCACATCCAGGCCAAGCGCCTCCTGTTCGCGCACGCTGCGGGCGATCTCGGCCTGCATCACGGCCCTGTAGCCGGCTTCGTCGAGCTCGCCACTGCGGAACTTGCTGCGTGCCTGGCGGATGTCGCCGGTCTGCGGGAACGATCCGATGGTGGTGGTCGGATAGGCCGGCAGTTGCAGCAGGGCCGCTTGCTTGGGCGCGCGCGCCGTATAGGGGCTGGCGCGCCTGCCGAGCGCGGCGTCGAGCCTGGCGATGGCGGCCTTGACGGCAGGATTGTGCACGCGGGGCGAGGCGCGACGGCTGGCGATGGCGGCCTGGTTGCCGGCCAGCGCGCCGGCCACGGCTGCGCGTCCCTGGTTCAGCGCCCTGGCAACGACTTGCAGCTCGTCGAGCTTCTGCTGGGCAAAGGCGAGCCACGAGCGGATGTCGGCGTCGAGCTTCTGTTCGCTGTCGAGATCGACCGGGACATGCAGCAGCGAACAGGACGGTGCCACCCACAGCCGGTCGCCCAGCTGTGCATGGACCGGCTCCAGCCAGTCGAGCACCGCCAGCAGGTCGGACTTCCAGATGTTGCGGCCGTTGATCACGCCCAGCGACAGTATCTTGTCCGCGGGCAGCCTCGCCACCAGCTCTTGCACTTCGGCGCGCGCATTGATGGCATCGAGGTGCAGGCCTTGCACCGGCAGTTCGAGCGCCAGCGGGAGATTTTCCAGCAGCTGCCCGAAGTAGGTCGCCAGCAAGACCCTGACCTTGCCCTGCTTCAACGCCTGGTACGCCGTGACGAAGGCTTGCTGCCATGCCGCGCCGAGTTCGGTCACCAGCGCCGGCTCGTCGATCTGCACCCATTCGATGCCTTGCGCGGCCAGCTCGGCGAGCAGCTCGGCATAGACCGGCAGCAGACGCGGCAGCAGCGCCAGTTTGTCCGAATCGTCCTTGGCCTTGCCTAGCCACAGGTAGGTGACCGGACCGATGATGACAGGCTTGGCCTTCACGCCGAGGGCCCGTGCCTGCGCGAGCTGCTCCAGCAGGCGGGAGCTATCGAGCGAGAACTCGGTGGCCGCGCTGAACTCAGGGACGATGTAGTGATAGTTGGTGTCGAACCACTTGGTCATCTCGCCCGCGGCGACGCCGCCGCCGCAGCAGGCGCTGTGGTCTTCGGTACCCCGGGCCGAGCGCCCGCGCGCCACGCGGAAGTAGTTGTCGAGTGCATCGCCATGGAAGCCGCGCACGCGCTCGGGCAGGTTGCCAAGGGTGAAACTCATGTCGAGCACCTGGTCGTAGAAGGCAAAGTCGCCTACCGGCACCAGGTCGAGGCCAGCCTGGATTTCCCAGTGCCGCTGCCGCAGCTGCGCACCCAGCGCCTTCAGCTCGTCGCGCGAGGATTGCCCCTTCCAGTAGGACTCTTGCGCAAACTTCAGTTCGCGCTTTGCGCCGATGCGCGGAAAGCCGAGGTTGTGTGTGATTGCCATGATGGAGCGCTCCGTAAAGATCGAGGGCCATCATAGGTCTTTGCAAACATGAAATAAATTGGCATTATTTCATCAGGTTATTAGTCTGGCTCATATCAGGCACGGGCGCCGGGCCTGGGAACCTGCGCGCGCCGGGGGCATGCCGAGGCTCAGGCGGCCAGCGCCAGCACCGCCTTGTGGCGGGCCACCCGGCCCGGCTAGATGCCCAGTTGCGCGAACACGTTTCGCCATCGGTCTTCGCCGCTCTTGCGATCCTCCCACCCGGCCGGCTGGGCGACCGCGACCAGAGCCGGCGCCAGCGCGTGCGAGTAGGTCTGGAAAGGGTAAGGCGTGAAGTGCATGAACCGCATCTCGAAGTCGAACGCCGCATTCTCGAAGCGATTGCTCGCGTAGGAAGTCTCGGCCCTGTAGGCCTGGTCGAAATTCGCCACGGTCTGTTCCTGGAACTGGTGGTACAACTCGTGCGCCTGCGTGCTGCGATATTCGAGATAGGAGTTGCCGATATTGTCCTTGTTCATGGTGATCGTTCCGTGAAACTGACTGCCAAGGACGCTTCCGCTCGGATTCATGTTGCTGACGTAGTTCACCTTGTCGAAGTTGGCCTTGTTGTTCAGGGCGGCCTGGACCTCGCGCTGGTTTTGCTTTACCCGCGGTGAGTTGTTGGGGTCCTCCCAGACATTGCGCATCATGATGGCGTTGCCGATGGCACTCCCGATCATTGCGCCGGCAATCCCCGCCGCAGCCCCGGCCAGGATGTCCCAGTTGCCGGAATCGACAACCTGCGCCATGCCCGCGATGGTGGTGGTGCCTGCCGCAGCCGTGCTCAGCATCACCAGGACCGCCTGGCGCGCCGTCGTACCGAGGAGGGTGCCGCTCAGCGCGGAAATGCCCCACAGCGCGCCACCGCCTATGCCGCCGGTGAGCGCGCCGAGCAGTCCGCCCACCACGGCACCCTTGGCGCCGCCGTCGATGCCGCCGGCCACGGCACCGCCCGCCAGCCCGCCGGTTATGCCCGCAAGGACAGGATTGCCAGCCGAGACCACGAACACGAACGCGCCGACCATGCCACCGACCAGCCCGCCAAGCGCCGATCCGAGCGGCGAGAGGCCGGAGGGATCGACGTAGACCATCGGGTTGTTCCCCGCGTAGGCGTACAGGTTAAGCAGCCCCGGGGTTGCCAGGGCCAGCTCCGGCGCCGTCAGGTAGAGCGGGTCCGGGCTGACGAAGCGGCCTATCTCCGGTGCGTAATTGCGTGCTCCGAAGTGATACAGGCCGCTGATCTCATCGAGGATCTTCCCGCCGAACGCGCATGGCACCGCCACCCCGCCGGCTCCCCCCGCCTCGCCGAAGGGATGGAAGAAGCGGCTGCCCGCCAGGGCGCCGGCCGCATCCGTCAGTACCATGACGTGTCCCAGTTCGTTGCCGTGGAGCCAGGTCCGCCCGCCGGCCTGGTCGATGGCGATCGGCGCGCCGCCGGCGCACAGGTAGCGGCGCACCGCGCCGTCGTCGTCCTCCTCGTAGAGGCCCGCCAGGAACAGCGTGCGGCGCGCCGCACCGGCGACGGTTGCCGTGCGCCAGACGCGCTCGCCGACGGCGTTGTAGCGATAGGCGACCGTGGCGCCGTCCGCGCGCTGGACGCCGGCCAGCCGGCCGAAGGCGTCAAACATCAGGTCGCGTCCCGGCAAGCGCACGACGTTGCCGTTCGCATCGTGCGCGTAGAGGGGGACGAGGTTGCCGCCGTCCAGGATGCCGGCGATGCGGTTGCTGCCGGGCGGCGCGTAGACGATGGGCGCGGCGGCGTGGGTCGGGTAGACCACGACGTTGTTGGCGGCATCGTAGGCGTAGCGCCGCACGTAGGCGCCGACGGCGGCCGATCCCCCGCCGTCCACTTCGAGCAGCCGGTAGCGGCCATCCAGGATGAAGCGGCGCGGGTGCGGTGCGTCGGGGCCGGGCGGGCGGCCATCGCGCTGGCCCAGCACGTTGCCGACGTTGTCGCGGTCGTAGCTCAGGTCGTGCAGCACCTCCCCCGCCGGGCCGAGCACACGCAGGCGGGCCAGGAAGCGCGTCAGCGGATCGTAGTCGAGCAGGGTCTGCACGCCGTTCGCGGCGCGCATCGACGTCCGGCGGCCGTGCGCGTCGTATGTCAGCGCGTCGAGTGCGCCCGGCACGGCGGCAAGCCGGCCGGCCCGGTCGTACTGGAACGTGACCTCGGCGCCGTCCGGATAGCGGATGGCGGCGACCTGGCCATTGGCCTGATAGCGGTGCTCCAGCGTCCAGCTCCGGCCAGGCGCGCTCAGCGTGCGGCGCGTAGGCCGACCCCGGGAATCGTATTCGAAGGCCCATTCGCCCGCCTCGTCGTGGGCGGTGCTCAGCCGGCCCAAGGCGTTGGGCAGGTCCGGTGCGTCATACACCAGGTTCTGCGCCAGCATGCCATCTACCGCCGTGCCGGTCGGCCGACCGAGCGCGTCGCGGGCGATGGCGATGCGCCGGCCGGCAGCGTCGGCGCTGCGCACCAGTTGCCCGCCGGCATCGTAGTAAAACAGGTGGCTGCCCGCGTCCACATGGTCGAGGGCGAGCCGGTTGCCCGCGAGATCGAAGCGCTGGCCCAGCATGCGGCCACCCGCCGGGCCGGTTGCCTCGACGAGTTGCCCGGCCTCGTCGTAGCGGTAGGCATGGCTCGTGATCAGCCCGTCGTGGAGCTCGGTAACGCCGACCAGCCGCCCCTGGCCGTCCAGGCGGTGGATGGTCGGCGTATCGAAGAAGCCGCGGGCGACGTTCGCGGGCGACGCGTCGGTATCGTTGGCGTCGTAGGTGACCGTGCGGAATGGCTCGTAGAGCGAGCGCGTGCTGCGCCCGCCGGGCAGTCCGGCAGACACGACCCGGCCAATCGCGTCGTACTGCAACGTCGTGACCCCGCCCGCGGGCACCGGCCCGAAGTCCAGCGAGCCGGCAATGGACGGCTCGCCGCGGCTGGCAACCCAGCCGCGGCTGTTCAGCGACTCGAACGCCGACACCAGCACGCTGGCCTCGTCGATCATGGCCCGGGTCTGCCGCACCTGCCCGCTGCCGTCATGGAATACGCGTCGCCGCAGCGGCGGCATGCCGTCGGCCAGTTTCTGCTGCAGCTCGACATAGGGCGGTGACGCATCAAGGTGGTACGACACGGTCTCGCCCGGATCGGCAAGCGAGTCGCCCGGGAAGGCGAGCGCGGTGACGCGGCCCAGCGCGTCGAAGCCGAAGCGCCAGACCGCGCCGTTGGCGTCCGTCATCTCGTCCGGCTGGAGCGCCGCGTCGTCCCAGCGCAAGCGGGTGACATGGCCGGCCGCATTCTGGAGCCGGACGGGAAAGACCCCGGCGGCATCGCTCGCCAGCGTGGTTTCGTGGCCGAGCGGATCGCGGGTGGCGGCGAGGTTGCCGCGGGCGTCATAGCTGTAGCGGCCGGCGTCGGACCAGACTGCGCCGTCCTCGGTCCGGTAGCCGAGCGCGGCGGCATCCAGCCCTTCGGCGCCGTAGTGGGCGGCGAAGTCTGGCTCGTCGAGCACGCGCACGCTTTGGCGGACAAGATTGCCGGTGGTCGCCTGGCCGGGCGGGAGTCCGGTGAATGGCTCGCCATCGTAGTAGTAGCGGCGCTCGCGCACCAGGGCGCCGTCGCCGCGCCGCTCGGTCACCCGCGACGGCAGCGCGCTCGGCCGTCCATCCGGCGTGCGCGCGAATTCGACCTCGCTGACCAGCGTCAGCGGCGCCGGGCCGTTGGCCGACATCTGGTCTCGCGTGACGTTGCCGCTGTCGTCGAACGCGTAAAGATGCTCGATGACCACCGGCCCCTCCGCCCCGCCCGGGGCCTCGTTGCGGATGGTGTGACGGTGCACCGTGGCGACCGGCGTGCCGTCGGTGCCGTGTTCGGCGACATTTGCCGCCCACGCACTGCTCGAGCGGCGCATCACCGGACCGCCTGGCGGGCCTTGCGTGGTCTCCAGCATCTTTCCCCAGCGGGCGACGGCCAGCGCGCGTTCGTCGCGGCCCAGGCCGTCCGTCGGCGTCGCATCGAAGCGCATCGCCGTCAGCAGAGCCGGCGCCGTGGCGTCGCCATGATCGACCAGCTCGACGCGGCCGAAGCCGGCGAAGCGCCGCTCGCGCCCGTCGTAGACGCCTTCGTGATAGCGAATCTCCTGCCATGTGGACAGGCCCGCCAGCGGATCCTCCTGCCGGACCTCGGCGACCACCTGCACCGGAAACGGCAGGAAGGTGTTCCAGGGATGCCCTTCGGCCCGGTCACGCGCGGCAAACTGGCTCGAACTGCTGTAGCGGATGCGCGTGTGCTTGCCCAGGCCGTTGTCGATGGCCGACAGCAGGTAGGGCTTCTCGTCGCCCCCGAGGTCAAGGAAGAAGTAGCGCGTACGCGGGCGCCGCTCCGACTCGTAGCTCCACAGCACGCCGGCCGTCCCCGCACCGAGCATGTCGGCCATCCGCACGTCGGCCCCGCCGCTCGGCGGCGCGTTCCCGAGCCGGACAGGCGCGGCAAAGCCGGTACCGGTGCGGTTGATCCAGACCGTCACGACATCGCCTTCCACGACGACGAGATCGGCCAGCCCGTCGCCGTTGACGTCGCTCAGGAAGATGCGGCGCGGCTGTTCGGGCCGCGCGAAGGCCGGGGAGCCGGCGAGCACCCGCCGCCTGCCCCAGCGGCCGAGGCCTTCGTACGGCCAGTAGGACACCTCGCCGGACCTGACCAGGACGATGTCGGCCAGGCCGTCCCCCGTCATGTCGGCAAGCTGGACACGCGGGTCCGCGAGCGACACGTCGGGAAAGGCATCGATATCCCGCACGCGCGGGATCGGCGGCAGCGACTCCCAGCCCTCGCTGCCACGGTTGAGATGCAGGACGAAGGCCGATGGCGTGGTGCGCAGCAGGTCCACCTGTCCGTCGGCATCGAGATCCACGAGGCGGTTGTTGGGATCGCGCAGGCTGTAGGCCGGAGCCCGGCGGTAGCGCTGGAACGGCCCCCATGTGGCCGGGCCGGTCTTGGGAAAATAGCCGGTGTGCGGGCCCTCGGTCACCAGCAGGTCGGCGGCGCCGTCGCCATCGGCGTCGCCGAAGCTGGTCCCGGGCGCGCCGAGGTGCGCGCCGTCGGGCAGGCTGCGGATCTGCCGTGGCGCATCGAAGCTGCCATCGCCGCGATTGGCCCAGTAGCAATGGCGCTGGTCGTCGATCTGCACGATGTCCGGCAGGCCGTCGCCGGTGCAGTCGAGCAGGTCGGTGCCGGGCAAGCCGAGCGGCGCCAGCGCAAAGCCCAGCGGGTTGACCAGCGGGCGGCACCGGCCGGTCTCTGGCCTGAAGCTGGTGTAGCCGAAGGTGAGCGGCGGCATGGTGGCCGTCTCGCCGGCGCGATGGCCGGTCAGCTGGATCTGCCGCAGCAGCGACAGCGGCGTCTCGGCGGGCTCGGCATAGCTCAGCGCGTAGCGGCGGATCAGGCTCTGGCCGGCGAGCCGGTCACAATGGATCTCGATCGACGTGCAGCGCAACGCCGTCGTGACCGGGAAGCCGTGCCTCGCCGTGGCGAACACATCGGGCCGCGGCGCGTAGGCAAGGACCACGCGGTAGGCTCCGTAGGCCACCTCGCCGAGATAGCGGTTGTTGCCATCGGCGACATAGCGGTAGCGGATCTGGTTGCCGTTGCGGTCCTCGGCCTCCTGCAGCGCCCACGCCAGGATGCGGTCCGGATGGTCGGGGTGGACGATGCGCGCCTCGCTGTCCACGCCATAGCGCTGGACGCCGCCCTCCTTCGGGAATATTTCCCAGTGGTCGCCGCGCTCGATGCGGGCGAACAGTTCGTCATAGCGGGGGCGCCAGCGCCCGTCGGCGAGCCGCACGAGTTCGCCGTGCAGGTCGAGGCGGAAGCCGTCGGTGTCGTCGTAGCGCACKAAGCGGCGCTCGCCGTCGCGGTGGATCGACGGCACGCCCAGCGCCCAGCCAAGGCCAAAGGCGCCGTTGGCCCCGCCGGAGTTGTAGGCCAGCGCCAGCGCCGGCCGGATGCCTGCCGGACCTGCCGGCAGGCGCAGGTCCAGGACATAGCTGCCGGTGCCGCGGTTATAGTCGGCCACGAAGTTGCCGCCCAGCCCGCGCACGTCGCCGCCGCCTTTGGGCAGGCTGACGCCCAGGGTGGACACGCCGGACAAGTGCGCCATGACGCCTCCTCACAGGCGGCTATGCATCCCGCACGGCCAGGTCAAGGAACCGCGCGGTCGGGTTCTTCCAGGCCAGCAAGCCAACCCGCCCGCCCACCGGTATCGACGCATCGCGCCCCGCGAGCACCGGCACGCCGTCGAGTGCGGCCACCAGCGCGTTGTCGACCACGGCCACGCTGAGCTGGTATGTCCGCCCGGCGTCATAGCCGGCGGCCGCATCCACGGCGGGCGTGTCGAGCTCGGCAAAGACGCCGGCCACCTTCTTGCCGAGCCGGCGGTAGCCCAGCGTGGCATCCATCAGGAAGTAGTAGAAATTGTCCGCATCCTGGTAGCGGAAGACCACGCCAATGCCGTCGTGGTCAGAGGCGAGGCGCGTGCGCAGGACCAGGTCCCGGCGCGCCGGCCAGCCGGCATCCGTCCTGCCGACCAGCATGGCGCCCGGCTTGGCCGCGCCGGCATCCTCCAGGGCGGCCGCGTGCAGGCCCGATTGCTGCAGGACGCGCTTGCCTGCCGGGTCGTAGCTCCACGCCCCGGGGCCGCCATCGGTGGCCCCCGGATCGTCGACGATCTCGAAGCCCGCCAGCGGGTCGGCGCCGAAATCGCCTTGCGTCACCGTGCGGCCGCGCGGCACGTACGTGTAGTTGGCAAAGACAGCGACATTGCGGATCTTGTCCCAGCCAAACCCGGCGGCAAAGGCGGCAGCGTTGAGCCCCGGGTCGATCCGGATGACCCACGTGCCCGCGAGCGGGCGGCCGCGCAAACCCGCGAGTGCCGCATCGGCGGTGCCGACCAGTCCGTTCGCGTCGGTCACCGCGTTGGCGCTGGTCCCGTCCAGCTCGACCGTCACGGTCAGGTTCGCCGGGGATGCGCCCTCGACGGTCTCGAGGTTCAGATAGAGGTCACGGACTGTCGGCCCGGTGTGGTTGAAGGGCAGGTACGCTTCGTCGATGGCATAGCGCATTTCCCCGGTGGACTGGAAATTGAAGAACTCGTCCGGGAACTGGAAGCGCAGCGACAGCCCGAGCATCTGCTCGTCGCGCCCGGCCGCCGCCAGCTCCGCCCTGACCACGCTCGCTACCTGGCCGCTGTAGTAGGCGTCGTAGTAGAGGACAAGATGGACGTTGGTGATGGTGCGGTAGTCAACGTCGTTCACCTCCGGCGGCAGGTCGAGGACCCAGCCGCCGGCGACGCCGCTGTTCTCGAACACGGCAAGGACCTGCTCCTCGGTCGAGGTGAAGACGAAGCCATCGCCGCGCAGGTCGAAGCGCGACAGGATCATGGTCTCCGCCTTCTGCACGCGCGTCTGGACCGCGCCGTTGCGGTTGCGGTCCAGGGAAATGCCGCTGCTGGTCAGGGTGCCGTGCAGGCCGTCGGCACCGACCAGCCCTTCGATCACCACTTCCACGCGGCGCAGCTTGCGGCGGTAGGTGCCCGGGTTCCAGCGGTCGAATTCGTCGAGCGCGGTCTGGAAGTCGAGCCGGCCGGTCTGCTGGAAGTCCCGGCGGAACTGGAACGGGTAGCGGTCCGCGAGGGCGATGCTGACCTTGACCGGCGCCTTCTTCGCGGTCTCCAGCAGGCGGTCGTAGCTGAACTGGTCGATGTCGGCGAGCAGCAGGTCGGCGGCCATCAGGCCGTCCAGTTCGCTGCGCGCGTAGTCGAAGCGGATCCGGTTCACCGTGGTGTCGTATTCGAACTCGTAGGCGCGCTCCATCAGGAACGCCGCGCCGATGGCCCAGTCGAGGTAGCGCCGGCTGATCTCGCGCTGGGCTTCGGCCAGGTTGTCCCACAGCTCGGGGGTCAGCTCCTGGTCCTCGAAGGCATTGAGCTGGCTCTTTGCCTGGGCGGCGCGCAGTTCGGCAAGCTGCTGCTGGGCCTGGGCTGCCCCGACGCCCTTTGCGGCGACCTTCGCCTGGGCATTGGCCAGGGCCAGGTCCCCGCCGAGCTGGTCGATCTTGCGGTCCATGTCGCGCAGTTCGAGGTCGCGGGTGGCCTTGTTGCGGCTGCGGTTCATGGTGCGCAGGATGTCGCCCTTGGACACGTCCTTCGTATAGTAGAAATCCGACGTGCCGGTGATCCCGGTATAGGTCTCGTGGACATAGGTGAGCTGGATGCCGAGCTGCTGGGCAAAGTCCGGATCGACATGCACGCCGCCGTCCGGCGCCGAATAAAGCGCACTGATCTCGTCATAGAAGGCGGTTTGCTCGGCAACGGCCTCGTAGTCGTCCCGCGACGCCTGCGCTTGCTCGATGCGCTGGGCAGCCAGCGCCGATGTCTCCTTGGCCACGCGCTCCTGCTCCTGGGCAAGGGCGACCTTCTGCTTCTCGACATTGACCGCCGACTGCTGCGCGGCCACGGCCTGTTCGAGGGTGAGCCGGGTGAATGCCTCCTTCTCCGCCGTGCTCTTGAAATTGAGGTAGGCCCGCTCGGCCTGGACCGCCTGGTTGGCGAAGTAGCGCGCCTGGTTCTGCAGGTAGCGCCACGGATGAATCGGGATGATGTCGTCCGGGAAGCCAAGATAGTTGATGCCGTTGGCGATCTGCTGGAGGCTGGCGAGCGCCTGCAGCACGAGGATGCGCCGCTGGTACCCGATGCCATCGAATTGCAGCCAGTCGGGGGCGTTCAGCAAGGCCATCGTCTCGGCCGCCAGCGGCGCGAAGCTGCCCGCGTAGAGGGGGCCGTCGATCACGTAGCCGCCGGGCACGACCTTGACGATCCGCTCATAGGCGAGCCGCGCGGAGGCGGGGTCCTGCTGCCGGTAGTAGCGGTCGCCCTCGGCCAGGTAGGTGCGGGCCAGCCGGGTCCAGAGCATGGGCCGTTCGATGGCGAGGTTCAGGTAGCGATAGTCGCGCGCGAGCACGAAATAGTTCGCCGCCAGGTCGTAGCGGCCCAGCGCATGATAGGTATCGCCGAGCGCCAGCGGCAGCACGAAGCCGCGCACCTGGGCGAGGTAGGAGATGAATATGCCCGGCACGGTGAGGTCGATGCCGAGGTCCACCAGCCTGGCGGCATCGATGCGCGGCTGGTAGAGCGCAGTTTCGAGCGCGGCGGCGCCGTTGTCCGACAGGTCGATCGTGATCGCCCCGTCCCGCCCGGCGACGTCGACCGCGATCACCGGTGCCACCATGCCGACCTCTACCTGGTGCCACGTCACACCGCTCCTGAGCAACAGCGGCAGCCCCGCCGTCCCGACCGGCCGCGTCACGGACGCACTGCCCGGATTCAGCGCCTGGGTCACGCTCCAGTCGAGCCGGGCCGGCAACTGGTTCACCGCCGCGGCGAACCGCGTGGCGGCCCCGGCGCCATCGCCCGCGAGGCTGCTGACGACGCCAAGGTTGTGATCCATCGAGGCGGCTACGCCGGGACTGCGAAGGTTGCGGTACGTCTCGGCAGCCCGCGAAAAACCGGCCTGCGCGCCTTCGATGTCGCCGCTGGCCAGCGCGATGGCGGCCAGGATGGCATGGCCATCGCCCTGCTCCGCCTCGTTGCCGGCGCCCAGCGCGTCCTCGGCATGCCGGCGGGCCAGGTCGAATTCGCCCTGCCGAAGCAGCGTCAGGCTCAGGGCCTGGGACCGCTGCGCCTTGCCGGTGCCGCCGGCGTAGCGTTCGGTCAGTTCGGCCACGCCCGGCGGCGGCTCGATGGGCGGCATGATGTCCGCCGTCGGGCCAAGGGATGGCCGCAGGCGATGGATGCTGGCACTGGCTTCGAGGATCGGCTGGACCAGTTCAAGCCTGGAGAGCAGCTCGGGAGCGAGCTTGCCGATCACAGGTGGGAAGACGGGCCAGACCAGGACCGGCAGCAGGCCCCACGCGGCCAGATAGTGCGAGAGCGCTTCGCCGTAGCGCTGCCGGAAGAACGCCGCGTTGCCCTGGAGGACATGGGTCTGGATCCGCTGTTCGAGCGGCAGGTCCGAAGTGGGGTCGAGGATGGCTGCCAGGGAAAGTGACTTGGTGGTGTACACCTCGGCCAGGTAGGTCGGCATCCTGTGCTCCCGCGATCGATTTCACGCCGTGACAGCGAACGGCCACGGGCCATGCACCGCTACAGCCTAGTCGAAAGAACGGAAGATTCGTAGGAGAGGGCCAGCCGCGGGACGACCGCCGCCCCTGGTGAAAGCCGGCGGCTCCACTGTTCAGGGGCGGGACGCCAGGATCCCGGGTGGATCCAGTGCCTGGCGGCATAGCATAAGCAAATACTTATGCTTACGAGAAAAACGTTTAATTATCATTAATGCATTGCCATGGCTACGCTTGGATCGAAGTCACCAGATCCCGGGGCGTTCGATCATGGGCCAGTCAACCAGCTATCCAGGCACTGCTGCAGAGTCGATGCCGACACAATGGCATCAATGGCATCCCGGTGTCGACAGGGAGCCGCCTCTCGGCGCCCATCTCGTCACGGCGCGGCACGGCTACAGCCACCATGGCATCTATGTGGGCGATGGCAAGGTGGTGCACTACGCCGGTTTTTCCGGGTCGTTGCGTTGCGGCCCCGTAGAGGAAGTCAGCGTCGCGCGTTTCGCCGGCGGTCACGCACTTTCGGTCGAGCCCGGCCCCCGTCCGGTCTACCTCGCGAACGAAGCCGCGCAGCGTGCGCGCTCACGGCTGGGCGAGAATCGCTACAGGCTGCTGACCAATAACTGCGAGCACTTCTGTGCCTGGTGCCTTTATGGCGAAAGCCGCAGCGAACAGGTGCGCGCGTGCTTCATCGACCCTGTTGCGGCCCTGCGGACCGCGCTATGCCTGCTCACGGCATGCCTTGCGTCGGCTTCGCCGATGTGGCCCATCGGCACTGCCGTGGCCTGACCCGTGCCGGCCTGGCGCGGCATGGCCTTAGCGTGATTTGCCCCGCACACTCTTCCTGGCATTCCCGGCGCGAGGGGCGTCCTTGCCCGCCAAGGCGCCTGCGCCGTTCATCTGCTCCATCCACGACAGGGCGTCGACGTACGACAAGAACTGCTGGAGATATCCTGGCGACAGCTCCCGCATCAGCAAGAGCGCCCGGTGCACCAGGTGGTTCGAGTTGAGCGGGCCGGCATTGTCGGGAACCTGCTGCTGCGACTGCCGCAGTTGCCGGTCTGAACTGACCCTGAGCCTGGACCAGGTTTCCCTGAAATGATCGAGCACCTCCAGTTCGGGAAAGGCGGCTAGTCCGGGCCGGGGCTCCCTTGCTGCCGCGCCGCCGCCGTCAGCCGGCGGCCGGCCGGCGGCGTGGCTGGTGGCGTGACTGGCGATGTATTCGACAAGCTCGCCAAGCGCCCCGCGAGCGGGCGCGGGTGCCGCGGGCGCGCCAGCGGCATCGCCACGCTTGCGTGCGGCGCTTTCGAGATCGTCGCCATATGCCTTGAGCAGCTTGGACAGCCGGTCGTCCAGGAGGCGCCGCGCCTGGCCGCCGTGGCCGGCTGCCCGCCGGTCGAGCGCGTCCATGAAATGAAAGCGGATGGGATCGAGGCGATCGGCGCCGCGCTCGCGCCATGCGTCGAGCGTCGCCCGGGCGTGGCTTGTCCCGCCGCCACCGTTCCCGCCAGCCTGGGTCTCGTCATTACTCACGGGGCTTCACCGTCGCCCGGGATGGCCTGGGGATAGGCGCGATTTCCACCCGGCGGTTCTTCGCCTGCCCCACGGCATCGGCATTCGACGCCACGGGCTGTGCCGAGCCGAACGCGGCCGCAAATACCGAGGACGACGGAATACCGTCATCGACCAGCGCGCGGGTCACGGTCAATGCGCGCTGGGCCGACAGCTCCCAGTTGTCGGCGAACCGGCTGTTGCCCTCGCGCATCTGCTTGTCGTCGGTAAAGCCGCTGACCATGAGGATTTCGTCCCGGGCCTGGAGGTACGCGGACAGCGGGCCGGTGAGGCTCTTCAATACGTCCCGGCCCGCGGGCTGYAACTGATCGGAATTCAGCGCAAACAACACGTTGCCGCTGATGCCGATACGTCCATTGACCAGCGTCACCCGGCCCGCCGCCAGCGGCCCCGCCAGCGCGTCTTCCAGGGCCTTGCGGCGCTGCGTCTCCACCTGCCGCCGCTTGACCTCTTCCTCCAGCCGGGTCGAGAGTTCCAGCTGCACGCCGATCACGCCCACCAGGATCAGAACGAATGCCCCGAGCAGCACCGACATCAGATCGCCAAAGACGGCCCAGGTCGGTACTGCCGGCTCCAGCCCGCCGTCGATGTCCTCGCTCATGCTGCCTCGGTGCCGGCGGATGCCCGCTCGCCGGCGAGCTGTTGCAGGTCTTCGACGATCTGCTTTTGCGACAGCATGCTCAGGTCGATGACTTCCCTGGCCTGTGCCACGTAATACGCAAGTTGCTCGTCGCTGCGCGAAATGGACTTGTCCATGGCCGCTTCGATGCGCTGCAGGTGAGCCACCAGCTTGTCGTTCGACTCGCCAAACGACTGCACGGCGACGCCGAATGCTTCACCCAGGCTCGCCACCTCGACGGCGCTGCCGGTGACCTGCGCGGCCACTTCCGAGAGCTTCCCGGTTTCGGCCTCGACCTTGTCGGTGAACCGGGTGCCGACGCGATCGAGCAGCTCGGCCGACGTGGCGACCAGCGCGTCGACCGCCGTCCGTTGCTCGGTGGAGGCGTGATTCACGGCATCGAGCAGGGTGCCCAGCGTTTCCAGCAGGCGGCTGCGCTCCTCCAGTATCGCGTTGTCGTGGGCCAGGCTGTCGGAGAGCTTCTGGCGCAGTTCGCCGATGACGTCGGCCGCGGCCCTGGGCGCTTCCGAGGCGGCTTGCACCAGCCGGCCGATCTCGGCAATCGTCTCGCTGGCGTGTGCCTGCGTCCGGGACGAGATATCGCTTGCGGTCCGCGCCAGCGTCTCGCAGATTTCCTGCTGCCGGCTCGCCGTCTGCGTGCTGGTCTGTTCCCATTCCTTGCGCAGCGTGGCTGCCATCGCGGCGAGCGACTCGGTCCAGGCCGCCAGCCGCTGCTGGTCCCGCGATGCCAGGTCCGCCTGCAGTTGCGCGGCAGCCTTGGGGGCCTCGGCGGCGGCTTGCACCAGCCGGTCGATCTCGGCGATCGTTTCG